>NZ_JBNFOB010000097.1:0-7872 GCF_057364565.1 Micrococcus sp. LASM2_SD2
GACCGGCCCGCCACCCTCCGTGCGGAGGTGCGGGGCGTCGTCGCGAAGCCTTGCCCGGGGGGCCGGGCGAGGGGAGCGGATCAGGCGCCGGGCAGCTCGCGCTGGTCCGGGCCGTTGTACTCGGACAGCGGGCGGATCAGGGCGTTCGCGGCACGCTGCTCCATGATGTGGGCGGTCCACCCGGTGATGCGGGACGCGATGAAGATCGGCGTGAACATCTCGGTGTCGAAGCCCATCAGGTGATAGGTCGGACCGGCCGGGTAGTCGAGGTTCGGCTTGATCTGCTTGGCCTCCTCCATGGCGCCTCGAGGCCGTCGTACAGGCCGAGCATCTCGTGGCGGCCGTAGTGCTCGATCATCCGGTCCAGGGCGGCCTTCATGGTCGGCACGCGGGAGTCGCCGTTCTTGTACACGCGGTGGCCGAAGCCCATGACCTTCTTCTTCTGGGCCAGGGCGTCCTCCATCCAGGCCTTCGAGCGGGCGGCGGCGTCCTCGCGGGACTCCTCCTCACGGATGCCGATCTCGTCGAAGGTGTGCATGACGGCCTCGTTCGCGCCGCCGTGCAGCGGGCCCTTGAGGGCGCCGATGGCGCCGGTCACGGCCGAGTGCAGGTCGGACAGGGTCGAGGTGATCACACGGGCGGTGAAGGTGGACGCGTTGAAGGAGTGTTCCGCGTAGAGGACCATCGAGACGCGGAACGCGTCCACGACCTCCTCGGGCTGCTCCTCGCCGAAGGTCATCCAGAGGAAGTTGGCGGAGTAGTCCAGGTCCGCGTTCGGCTCCACGACGTCCTGGCCGCGGCGGCGGCGCTGGTCGTAGGCGACGACGGCCGGGAACGCGGCGAAGAGGGACTTCGCCTTCTCCAGCTCGGCCTCCGGGGAGGAGTCCTCCGCCTTCGGGTGGTTCGCGCCCAGCACGGACACCGCGGTGCGGCCCACGTCCATCGGGTGGCAGTCGGTCGGCAGCAGGTCGATGGCCTGCTTCACCTTCGGGTCGAGGTCACGGTTGGCACGCTCGAACTCCTGGAACTGCTTCAGCTCCGCGTCGGACGGCAGCTCGCCGGTCCACAGCAGCAGGGCGACGGCCTCGAACGGCAGGTTCGCCGCGAGGTCCTGCACCGGGTAGCCGCGGTAGAGCAGGGAGTTGGTCTCCGGGTTCACCTTGGAGATGGCCGTGTGGTCCACGACGACTCCGGCGAGTCCCTTCTTGATCTCTTCGGTCATGGTGTCCCTCCTTGGGGGAACGGCCGGCGGCGCGACGTGGGTGAGCCGCGCCGCCGGCGAGGGGTCAGAGGTTGGCGTTGTTCGAGTCGATGTCGAGCGTCGGGACCTCGAAGTTGAAGATCCCGGTGTCGAACCGGTTGTACGCCTCGTAGTCCACGAGCTCGTACAGCCGGGCGCGGGTGAGCATCTGGTCCACCTGCGACTGCTGGGTGCCCTCGGTGCGGATCGCGTCCAGCACGCGCTCGGAGGCGCCCATGGAGGAGCGCAGCAGGGTGACCGGGTAGATCACCATGGACACGCGGCGCCGGCGAGCTGGTCACGGGTGAACAGCTCGGACTTGCCGAACTCGGTCATGTTCGCCAGGACCGGGACGCCGAGCGGCTCCAGCTCCTTGCAGACGGTCTCGAACTCGCCGAGGTCCTTGAGGGCCTCGGGGAAGATCGCGTCCGCGCCGGCCTCCACGAGGGCCTTCATGCGGGCGATGGCCGCGTCCAGGCCCTCCACGGCGCGCAGGTCGGTGCGGGCCATGATGAGGAAGTTCGGGTCCCTGCGGGCGTCCACGGCGGCGCGGATGCGCTTGACCGCGGTCTCCAGGTCCACCATGTTCTTGCCGTCCAGGTGGCCGCAGCGCTTCGGGTTGAACTGGTCCTCGATGTGGCACCCGGCCAGGCCGGCGTCCTCGAGCTCCTGGACGGTGCGGGCCACGTTCATCGGCTCGCCGAACCCGGTGTCCGCATCGATGAGGCAGGGCAGGTCCGTCAGGCGGGCGATCTGACCGCCGCGGGCGGCGACCTCGGTGAGGGTGGTCAGGCCCACGTCCGGCAGGCCCAGCTCGTTGGCCAGGACGGCGCCGGAGATGTAGACGCCCGGGAAGCCCTTCTCCTCGATCAGCCGCGCCGTCAGCGGGGTGAACGCGCCCGGGAACTGCGCGGCGCCGCCCTCGGCGAGCGTGGCGCGCAGGTTCGTGCGCTTCTGCTCGGCGGTGAGCTTCGAATACAGCATCAGAAGAGTCCCTTCGGGGCGTCGGCCAGGTCCTGCTCGGTCAGCCAGGCCGGGTCGGCCTTGACGTTGAGCTGGTCCAGCTCGCCGGCCTTCAGCTCGGTCAGGCGCTGCACGGCGTCCAGGAAGCGGTCCTGCTCCTCGACGGTCACGATGCCCTCGGCCAGGGTGCGGAACTTCTGGATGTACTGCTCGCGGGCGAACGGACGGGCGCCCAGCGGGTGGGCGTCGGCCACGGCGATCTCGTCGGTGATCACGGTGCCGTCGGCGAGGGTGATCTCCACGGCGCCGCCGAAGGCCTTCTCGTCCAGGTCCATGGAGTGGTACCGGCGGGTCCACTCCGGGTCCTCCACGGTGGTCACCTTGTGCCACAGGGCGACGGTGTCCTCGCGGCCGGCGCGCTCCGGGGCGTAGGAGTCCACGTGGTGCCAGGAGCCGTCCTGCAGGGCCACGGTGAAGATGTACGGGATCGAGTGGTCGAGGGTCTCGCGGGAGGCCTTCGGGTCGTACTTCTGCGGGTCGTTGGCGCCCGAGCCGATCACGTAGTGGGTGTGGTGCGAGGTCTTGATGAGCACCGACTCCACGTTCTTCGGGTCGGTGGCCTCAGGGTGCTCCTTGTGGAGCTTGCGGGCCAGGTCGATCCAGGCCTGGGCCTGGTACTCGGCGGAGTGCTCCTTGGTGTAGGTGTCCAGGATGCCGCGCTTGGCCTCGCCCTTCTCCGGCAGCGGGACCTCGTAGCGGGCGTCCGGGCCGTCCAGCATCCAGGCGATGACGCCGTCCTCGCCCTCGTAGATCGGGACCGGGGAGGTCTGGCCGCGCATGGCACGGTCCGCGGCCTCCACGGCCATCTTGCCGGCGAAGGCCGGGGCGTGGGCCTTCCAGGTGGAGATCTCGCCCTTGCGGGACTGGCGGGTGGCGGTGGTGGTGTGCAGGCCCTGGCCGATCGCCTGGAAGACGGTCTCGGTGTCCAGGCCCAGCAGTGTGCCGATGCCGGCGGAGGCCGACGGGCCGATGTGGGCCACGTGGTCGATCTTGTGCTTGTGCAGGCAGATCGACTTCACGAGGTCGACCTGGACCTCGTAGCCGGTGGCGATGCCGCGGACCAGGTCCCTGCCGGAGCGGCCGGCGTGCTGGGCGACAGCCAGGATCGGCGGGATGTTGTCGCCGGGGTGGGAGTACTCGGCGGCCAGGAAGGTGTCGTGGTAGTCCAGCTCGCGGACGGCCACGCCGTTGGCCCAGGCGGCCCACTCCGGGGAGACCTTCTGGTCGATGCCGAAGACGGTGGCGCCCTCGCCGTGGGCGGTCACCGGGTGGCACATGGCCTGCGCGCGGGCGGCGACGATCGGGCCGCGCTTGAGGGAGGCGACGGCGACGGAGGCGTTGTCGATGATGCGGTTGATGATCATCTCCTCCACCTCGGCCTCGACCTCGACCGGGTCGACGGCGACCTCAGCGAGCTTCCAGGCGAGCTGGTCCTCACGGGGGAGGTTCTCCTCCGAGCGGTAGACGCGGACTTCGTGGTTCTTCATCGGTTCTCCTTCGGCGATGCGGTCAAGAGTGTGTCGGTGTGGTCGGGGGTCGTGTGGCTGGTCAGGTGGCTGAAGGCGTGGTGCAGGTGCACCCGCGTGGTGGCCTCGGCCAGGTCTGCGGCGCCCGAGGCGACCGCGGAGGCGATGTCCGCGTGCTCGGCGGCCGAGGCGGCCAGGCGGGCCGGGTCGTTGGCGGAGAGGCGGCGCAGGCGGGCCAGGTGCAGCCGCAGCGTGCGCAGCGCCGAGACCAGGTAGGGGTTGGCCGCGGCGTCGTCGAGGGCGACGTCCAGGTCGCCGGCCATCTCGTAGTAGTCGGTGGGGTCGGCCCCGCCGTCCAGGGCGTCCGCGGCCGCGCTGAAGCGCTCGGCGAGCCTTCGGAAGCGCTCGGCCGTCTCTCCCTGGGCGCGCTCGGCGGCCCGGCGGGCCAGGAGGGACTCCAGGGCGATGCGCAGGTCGAACAGCTGGTCCGCCTGCTCGAGGGACAGGTCCGCGACGAGGACGCCGCGGCCGCCGCCCTGTTCGGCCAGGCCGTCGGCGACCAGCTTGGAGAGGGCCTCCCGTACGGGGGTGCGGGAGATGCCGAGGCGCTCGGCCAGTTCCACCTCGCCCAGCAGGGTGCCGGGAGGCAGCGTCCAGTCCAGGATCTCGGACCGGAGCGTGTGGTACGCCCTCTCGCTTGCTCGCATGGCCCCAGTGTATACAGACGCGCCCTTGCCCTGGGAAGCCTTCGGGGGTGCTTCCGTGTCACATGGATGAAATGTATACATCTGACGTTGTTTGCGTGTGAGCCGGGACACTAGGCTCAGGGTATGGCGACACACGATGCTTCCACCACCCCCACCACCGGCGCCTACGCCGACGCGCACGCCCGGTCCCTGTCCGACCCGGACGGCTTCTGGCTGGAGGCCGCCCAGGCGATCGACTGGACGACCCCGCCCACGCAGGCCGTCGACGACTCCGACGCACCCCTCTACCGGTGGTTCCCGGACGGCGTGATGAACACCGCCTACAACTGCCTGGACCGGCATGTGGCGGCCGGCCGCGGCGACGCCGTCGCGCTCATCCACGACTCGGCGATGACCGGCGAGGTCACCGAGTACACCTACGCGCAGCTGACCGAGAAGGTCGCCGCGCTCGCCGGCGCGCTCGCCGCCGAGGGGGTGGGCAGGGGCGACCGCGTCCTGATCTACCTGCCGATGATCGCCGAGGCCCCCATCGCCATGCTGGCCTGCGCGCGCCTGGGCGCCGTCCACTCCGTGGTGTTCGGCGGCTTCGCCCCCAAGGAGCTGGCGACCCGCATCGACGACGCGGCCCCGGACGTGGTCCTGACCTGCTCCGGCGGCATCGAGCCACGCCGCCGCGTCGAGTACCTGCCGGCCGTCGCCGAGGCCCTCGAGGAGGCCCGCCACACCGTCCGCACCGTGCTGGTGCACCACCGCGACGGCTTCGAGTCCTCGCTCCAGGACGTGTCCGAGCGCGGCGGCGCGCAGTGGAAGGACTGGGGCGAGGCCGTGGCCGCCGCCGAGCCGGCCGCGCCCGTGGACGTGCGGGCCACCGACCCGCTGTACGTGCTCTACACCTCCGGCACCACCGGCAAGCCCAAGGGCGTCGTCCGGGACAACGGCGGCCACGCGGTCGCGCTGCGCTGGACCATGGAGAACATCTACGACGTCGGCCCGGGCGAGGTCATGTTCACCGCCTCGGACGTGGGCTGGGTGGTGGGCCACTCCTACATCGTCTACGCGCCCCTGCTGGCCGGCGCCACCTCCGTCCTCTACGAGGGCAAGCCGGTGGGCACCCCGGACGCCGGTGCGTTCTGGCGCGTGATCTCCCAGCACGGTGCGAAGTCCTTCTTCACCGCCCCGACCGCCCTGCGCGCCATCCGCCGCGCGGACCCGGAGGGCGATCTGAAGGACCGGTACGACCTCTCCTGCCTGAAGGTCCTCTACGCGGCGGGCGAGCGCCTGGACCCGGAGACCCAGAAGTGGGCCGAGGAGCTCCTGGACATCCCGGTGATCGACCACTGGTGGCAGACCGAGACCGGGTGGGCCGTCGCCGCGAACCCGGTGGGCCTCGAGCTGCTGCCGGTGAAGACCGGCTCTGCGTCCGTCCCGTCCCCGGGCTATGACGTGGTCGTGCTCGACGGCATGGGCGAGCCCGTGGAGGCCGGGGTGGAGGGCAATATCGCCGTCCGCCTGCCGATGCCGCCGGGCACCCTGCAGACCCTGTGGGGCGACGACCAGCGCTTCATCGACTCCTACCTGTCCGCCTTCGAGGGCCACTACGCCACCGGCGACTCCGGCATCGTGGACGAGGACGGCTACGTGTTCGTGCTCGGCCGCACGGACGACGTCATCAACGTCTCCGGCCACCGCCTGTCCACCGGCGTCCTCGAGGCCGCCCTGGCCACGCACCCGGCCGTCGCCGAGTGCTGTGTGATCGGCCTCGCGGACGACTTCAAGGGTCAGCGGCCTGCCGGCTACGTCGTCCTCAAGTCCGGCATCGACGCCCCGGAGCCGGGCTCGGAGGAGGAGACGACGCTCTTCGACGAGTTCAAGCAGGCCGTGCGCCGCGGCGTCGGCCCGGTGGCGGACTTCCGCGACGTCGCGATCGTGGAGGCCCTGCCGAAGACCCGGTCCGGCAAGATCCTGCGCAAGACCATGCGGCAGATGGCCGACGGCGAGGAGTACACCGTGCCCTCGACCATCGAGGACCCGTCGGTCCTGGACAGCCTGAAGCCGCTGCTGTCCCCGCGCGGCTGAACCGCATCCCGAAGGCCTGAGGAGGGAAGGCGATGAGGGAGCGGATCACACGACGGACGGCGCTGACGTGGGGAGCCCTGCTCCCGGCGGCGGGACAGGGCAACAGTGCGCGTCACGACGGCGGCGCGGGGCCTTCGTCGTGACGAGCGGCCTCGGCACGATCTGCGGGCAGGGTCTACTGTGGAGTCCGAGCAGAACGGCTCCGGCCGCCTCCCGTGCCGCATCGGTGCAGGACGTGCGGAGGACGCCGCACCCCAGCCACCCGCTCCGGACCGCCGCGCGCGCCGTCCGGGACAGAAGGAGTCGCAGCCCCGTGTCCACGTACGACCCGATCCCCGTGATGACCATCAAGGGCGAGCCGGTCCTGGGCCCCACCGGACGGCCCAAGCACGACTTCCCCGAGCCGCGCCCGCTCGAGGGCCACGGCCCGGCCCGCATCATCTCGATGGTGAACCAGAAGGGCGGCGTCGGGAAGACGACCTCCACCATCAACCTCGGCGCGGCCCTGGCCGGCTACGGCCGCCGCGTGCTCATGGTGGACTTCGACCCCCAGGGAGCCCTCTCCGCGGGCCTGGGCACCAGCCCCCACGAGCTCGACGTCACCGTCTACAACGTGCTCATGGAGCGCAAGACCTCGGCAAAGGACGCGATCCTGCCGACCGAGTTCGAGAACATGGACCTGCTGCCGGCGAACATCGACCTGTCCGCGGCCGAGGTGCAGCTCGTCAACGAGGTCGCCCGCGAACAGGTGCTCGAGCGGGCCCTGCGCCAGGTGCGGGACGACTACGACGTGGTCCTCATCGACTGCCAGCCGTCCCTGGGGCTGCTGACCGTCAACGCGCTGACGGCCTCGCACGGCGTGATCATCCCGCTCACCGCCGAGTTCTTCGCGCTGCGCGCGGTGGCCCTGCTCGTGGAGACCATCGAGAAGGTCCAGGACCGCCTCAACCCGGACCTGGAGATCGACGGCGTGCTCGCCACCATGTTCGACCAGCGCACCCTCCACTCCAAGGAGGTCGTCGGCTCCCTCGTGGCCGGCTTCGGGGACAAGGTCTTCGAGACCGTCATCAAGCGCTCCATCAAGTTCGCCGACGCCACCGTGGCCGCCACCCCGATCACCCAGTTCGCCGAGAACCACGACGGCGCCAAGGCCTACCGCCAGCTCGCCCGCGAGCTCATCTGCCGCGGCGGGGCGCCGTGACCGACGGGACCGTGCCGGCCGGGAGGGGCTGAACCTCACACCCGCCGGAGGGCGACGGGCGCGCGACGATCTGCGAGAATGGCAGTTCGACGCGCGCCCGACGCGTGTCACGGGCCCGCGATCGCCGCAGCGCCCACCCGAACCCCCACCGCCCGCAGC
>NZ_JBNFOB010000098.1:0-7865 GCF_057364565.1 Micrococcus sp. LASM2_SD2
GCGTCCGGCTCGCCCCGGTCGTGGAGCCGGGGGAGGACGACGACGGCCACGGCCGTCTGGTGGGCGTCCTCACCGACCGCGGGGCCGTCCGCTCGACCGTGTTCGCCCCCGCCCTCGACGGGCAGGGTCGCCTCCGCGTGGGCGCCGCGGTGGGGATCAACGGGCCGGTGCGGCAGAAGGCCCGGGACCTCGTGGACGCCGGGGTGGACGTGCTCGTGGTGGACACCGCGCACGGCCACCAGGAGGCGATGCTGCGGGCCCTGGACGCGGTCCGCGCCGAGGTGGACGGCGTGCCCGTGGTGGCCGGCAACGTGGTGACGGCGGACGGCGTGCGCGACCTGGTCTCCGCCGGCGCGGACATCCTCAAGGTGGGCGTGGGCCCGGGCGCCATGTGCACCACGCGCATGATGACCGCGGTCGGTCGCCCGCAGTTCTCCGCCGTGCTCGAGTGCGCCGAGGCGGCCCGCGAGCTCGGCGCGCACGTGTGGGCGGACGGCGGCGTGAAGCACCCGAGGGACGTCGCCCTCGCGCTGGCGGCCGGGGCGAGCCAGGTGATGATCGGGTCCTGGTTCGCCGGGACGGTGGAGTCCCCGGGTGACGTGGTGATCCAGGCGGACGGGCGCCGGTACAAGGAGAGCTTCGGCATGGCCTCCGCCCGGGCCGTGCAGCACCGCACCCGGAACGACGACGCGTTCAGCCAGGCGCGCAAGGCCATGTTCGAGGAGGGCATCTCCTCCTCGCGCATGTACATCGACCCCCAGCGCCCCTCGGTGGAGGACCTGCTGGACTCGATCACCTCCGGCGTCCGCTCCTCGCTGACCTACGCCGGCGCCACCACGCTGGCGGAGTTCCGCGAGCGAGCTGTGGTGGGCGTGCAGTCGGCCGCCGGCTACGAGGAGGGCCGTCCGGTCTCCGCCTCCTGGTGATCCGTGGGCCGCGGCTGCCCCCGCGGCCCTGTGCAGGGCGGGGACCGCCTCGCACGCACACGCGCGACGCGCACGCGTCGGCGCGGTATGAAAGCGGTTGAGTCTGGGCCGGACCCGTATACTCGTTCGCACTATGGACCAACACTGTTCTGTTGCGCCCACCCGCCTCGTCGGCGTGCCCGACGCGGCCGGATCGGAGCCCTCCAGTCCCAGCGCGTCTGACGCACCCCGCATCGCCATGACGGCCGGCGTCCCCGAGAGGAGGGGATGCTGACCATGGAGTGGATCCTCCTGGCCCTCGGCATGCTCCTGATCCTCGGCACCGGCTTCTTCGTGGCCGTCGAGTTCTCGATGATCGCGATCGACGTCCCCACCGTGCATCGCATGGTGGACGACGGAGACAAGGGCGCCGAACCGCTGCTGCGCTGCCTCAAGTCCCTGTCCACCCAGCTCTCCGCCTGTCAGCTCGGCATCACCCTGACGACCCTGCTCACCGGCTACGTCATGGACCCGGCGATCGGTGCGCTGATCGACGAGCCGCTGGCCGACCTCGGGGTCCCCGAGGCCGCCGTGCGCACCACGTCCCTGGTCATCGCCATGGTGATTGCGACCCTGCTGTCCATGCTGATCGGCGAGCTCATCCCCAAGAACCTCGCCATCGCGGAGCCGATGCGGCTGGGCCGCATGCTCGCCCGTCCGCAGCTGGTGTTCACCACGGTCTTCAAGCCGGCGATCATCGTGCTGAACGGCTTCTCCAACAAGGTCCTGCACCGCATAGGCCTGGAGGCGAAGGAGGAGATCTCCGGCGCCCGCAGCCCCGAGGAGCTGTCCTCCCTGGTCCGCCGCTCGGCGCAGATGGGCACCCTGGACGAGCGCACGGCGACCTTCCTGGACCGGACCCTGCGCTTCGCCGACCGCACGGCGGCGGACGTGATGACCCCGCGCATCCGGATGGAGACCATCGGCGCGGACGACTCCATCACCGCCGTCCTGGAGCTGGCCCGCACCACCGGCTACTCCCGCTTCCCGGTGATCGGGGAGTCCTCGGACGACATCCGCGGCGTGCTGCACGTGAAGAAGGCCGTGGCGATCCCGCTGGAGCGGCGCGAGGGCCTCACCGCCGGCTCGGTGATGACGGACGCCATCCAGGTGCCGGAGACGGTACACCTGGACCAGCTGCTCACCGAGCTGCGCGAGGCGCCGCTGCAGGTGGCCGTGGTGCTGGACGAGTACGGGGGCACGGCCGGCATGGTGACCCTGGAGGACGTCGTCGAGGAGATCGTCGGCGAGGTGGCGGACGAGCACGACCGGGTGACCCCGGGCGTGCTGCAGACCGCCTCCGGCCGCTGGTACTTCCCGGCGGAGCTGCGCCCGGACGAGGCGCACGCGCAGATCGCCGCGCTCGAGGTGCCGGAGGACGGCGCCTACGAGACGATCGGCGGCTTCATCATGGCCCGCCTGGGCCGCATCGCCCAGGTGGGAGACGTCGTCGAGATCGACGGCGGGTCCATCTCGGTGGAGCGCATGGAGGGACGCCGCATCGAGCGCGTCCGCTTCGAGCCGGCGCCCGCCCGTGACGGGGAGGTGACCGCATGAGCGACGACGTGATGGGCCTGATCTGGCTCGTGGTCCTGCTGATCGCCAACGCGTTCTTCGTGGGCGGCGAGTTCGCGGTCATGGGCGCCCGCCGCTCGCAGATCGAGCCGAAGGCCGACGCGGGCTCCCGTCAGGCGAAGGTCGCCCTCTACGCGATGGAGCACGTCTCGGCGATGCTCGCGGTCTGTCAGCTCGGCATCACCGTGTGCTCCCTGCTGATCCTCAACGTGTCCGAGCCGGCCCTGCACCACCTGATGGTGGTGCCGATGGAGGCCCTCGGCCTCCCGGCCGGCGTCGCGAACGTCACCGCGTTCGTGCTGGCGCTGCTGATCGTGACCTTCCTGCATGTGACCCTCGGCGAGATGGTCCCGAAGAACGCCGCCGTGTCCTTCGCGGACAGGGCTGTCATGCTGCTGGCCACGCCCCTGGTGTGGCTGTCCAAGGTCCTCACCCCGATCATCTGGGTCCTCAACCACACCGCGAACCTCGCGCTGCGCGCCCTGGGCGTGGAGCCCAAGGACGAGGTGGCCTCCAGCTTCACGCTGGAGGAGGTCCAGTCGATCGTGGCCGAGTCCACGAAGTCCGGCACCCTGGAGGACGAGTCCGGCGTGCTGCACTCGGCGCTCGAGTTCTCGGACAACACGGCCGGGGACGTGATGGTGCCGATCGAGAAGGTCGTCACTGTGCCGGAGGACATCTCCCCGGAGACCTTCGAGTGGAACGTCGGCCGCATCGGCTACTCGCGCTTCGCGGTGGACGACGGCGACGGTGGCCTCTCCGGCTACCTGCATCTGAAGGACGTGCTCACCGTCCCGCCGAGCGGTCACCGCATGCCGATGCCGGTGACGAAGATCCGCTCGCTGGCCAACGTCCGCGCCGTGGACGAGATCGAGGACGCGCTGGCCCTGATGCAGCGCACCGGCTCGCACCTGGCGCGTGTGATCGACGAGGGCGGCGTGACCGTCGGCGTCCTGTTCCTCGAGGACGTCCTCGAGGAGCTCGTCGGCGAGATCCACGACGCCACCCAGTCCACCCGCCGGGTCCACCCCTCCTGAGGGTGACCCACGACGACGGCCGCGTCGCCTCGAGAAGGTGGGCGGCCGTCGTCGGGACTCTCGCCTGAACGCCGCCGCCGGCGGCGAGAGATCCGCCATGTCCGGGCCTGTGCCCTGCCTCCACGGAGGTGGGTCACAGGCCCGGAGTGCTATCGTTGCGAACGATTTTCATTCTGTCCGGGTGCCGTCGGCGTGCCCGGAACCCCGTCACGGAAAGGTTCGTGCGCATGTCTGTGTCCTCCGCTCGTCCCCGCCTGGCGCTCGCCGCCCTGCTGTCCGCCTCCGCCCTGGCCCTGACCGCATGCGGCGGCGGCTCGGACGAGGCCGGCGACGGATCCGAGGGCGGCGGCGAGAAGGAGGCCGTGGCGGTGGCGACCACCACCCAGCTCGGATCAGTGCTGGACGAGATCGCGCAGTGCAACGGCGCGCAGGGCCTGGCCGTGATGGGCCCGGGCGACGACCCGCACGACTTCTCCGCCTCCTCCCAGCAGGTGGCCGAGATGGCGCGCTCCGGCCTGGTCTTCACCAACGGGCTGGGCCTGGAGGGCGGCATGGGCTCTGCCCTGCGCAACGCCGAGGCGGACGGGGCACAGGTCGTGGAGGTGGCCCCGGAGGTCGACCCGATCCCGTTCGGCGCCGGCTCCGGCCACGAGGGGCATGACCACGGGGACAAGGCCGGCCACGAGGGGCATGACCACGGCTCCGAGGACCCCCACTTCTGGCTGGACGTGGCTCGCATGGCGAAGGCCGCGACCTTCATCGGAGAGACCCTGCAGGAGAAGACCGGGGACGAGAAGTACGGCGAGTGCGGGCAGCAGGTGCACGACGAGCTGATGAAGACCGACGAGCAGGTCCGCGGCATCCTCGAGTCCGTCCCGGAGGACCGTCGCACCCTCATGACGGACCACGACGCCTACGGCTACTTTGCCGAGGCCTACGACTTCGAGGTCTCCGGCGTGGTGGTCCCCGGCGGCTCCACGGACGGCAAGCCTTCCTCCCAGGCCCTGGCCGAGCTGACCACGACCCTGCAGGACAACGGTGCCGACGCGCTGCTGACCTCCGCCGGCACCCCGATGGCCGAGGTCGAGTCCCTGTCCCGGGACGGCGGCGGCATCCCGGTGATCGAGCTCTACGAGGGTGGCATCGGGCCCGCCGGCTCGGAGGCGTCCACCTACGCGGACGCCATGGTCTACAACGCCGAGCAGCTCGCCGCCGAGCTGGGCGAGTGACGCACCTGCACACCGGACCGAGAGGAGGCCGCCTATGGAGTGGCTGACCATGCCCTTCGAACTGGGCTTCCAGCAGCGCGCCCTGATGGGCGGGCTGATCGCGGCCGTCATGTGCTCCGTGGTGGGCACCTGGCTGGTGCTGCGCGGCATGAGCTTCTTCGGCGACGCCTTCGTGCACGGCGTGATGCCGGGCATCGCGACCGCCGTGCTGCTCGGCGGCAACGTCTACCTGGGCGCTGCGGTCGCGGCCGTGGTGATGCTCGCCGGCATCTCCCTGGTGCACCGGGCCACCTCCTTGAAGGAGGACACGGCCATCGGCCTGCTGTTCGTGGGCATGATGGCGCTCGGCGTGGTGATCATCTCCATGTCCGACTCCTACACGGGCTCACTCACCTCCATCCTGTTCGGCGACGCCCTCGGCGTCAGCACCGAGCACCTGAAGGTCCAGGGCATGATCGCCGCCGCCGTGGTGCTGCTGGCGCTGCTGCTCTACCGGCCGCTGCTGACCCTGAGCTTCTCCGAGGCCAAGGCCCGCTCGCTGGGCATGCGCCCGCAGCTGACCCACGTGCTGCTGCTGGTGATGATCGGCGCGGCCGTGATCGGCTCCTTCCAGGCCGTGGGCACCGTCCTGGTGTTCGGCCTGCTCGTCGGCCCGCCGGCCACCGCCGCCCTGGTGACCCGGACCGTCCCGGCCATGATGTTCACGGCGATGGTGCTCGGCGCCGTCTCCGTCACGCTGGGCCTGATCCTGTCCTTCCACTGGGACACCGCAGCCTCCGCCACCATGGCCCTGGTGCCGATCGTGCTGTTCTTCGTGGTGCTGGCCGTGCAGTCCGTGCTGCGCCTGGTGCGTGGGCGCCGGGCCGGACGCGGGGCGGGACGGGATGCCGAGCGCGGCACCGGGCGACGTGCGGCCGGGGACGCCGTGCTCTCGCCGCAGCTCGAACCGACCGTGAAGGAGCCCACCGCATGAGCGCCGCACACGACTCCGCGCCTGTGTCCGGGAACGCGACCGGACACGCCCATCCGACCGGCGACGCCCACCGGCTCCCCGAGCCCACGGGCGAGCTGGCCTGCGGCCACGGGGTGGAGCTGCGCCACGGCGAGCACCTGGCCGTGCGGGCCTCGGACTTCACGTTGCCGGCCGGGGGAGTGGTGGCCGTGATCGGCCCCAACGGCTCCGGCAAGTCCACGCTGCTGCAGGCCCTGGCAGGTGTGCTGAAGCCGACCCAGGGCACCGTCACGGTGCACGGCCAGTCCGCCGAGGAGCATGCGCGGAAGGTGTCCTTCGTAATGCAGTCCGTGCAGGTGCCGCAGGGCATCCCGTTGACGGTGAAGGACGTGGTCACCATGGGCACCTATGCCGGCACCGGATGGTTCGGTCGCCTGAAGCGCGAGGACCGGGCCCGCGTGGACGAGGCCATGGAGCGCATGAAGATCACGGATCTGGCCCGCCGTCACCTTTCCGAGCTCTCCGGCGGCCAGCGCCAGCGCGTCTACGTGGCGCAGGGTCTGGCCCAGGAGCATGACGTGCTGATGCTGGACGAGCCGCTCACGGGCCTGGACCTGGTCTCCGCGCAGACCATCGACGAGCTGATCCACGAGGAGCCCGGCCGCGGCGTCTCCGTGGTGTTCACCACCCATGACCTGGACGAGGCCTTCGCCGCGCACCACGTGGTGCTGATGAACGGCCGCGTGGTGGCCTCCGGCCCGCCGAACGAGGCGCTGACGCGCGCGAACCTGGAGGCGGTGTACGGCATCGGCATGCTGCACACCCCGCAGGGCGCGTTCTGGGACGAGCCGGGGGAGACGGAGGGCCCGCGGGCCTGAGTCAGGCCGCGGAGCACTCCTGGCAGATCCCGCTGATCTCCACGGTGTGGGCCGGCTCGGAGAAGCCGTGCTCGCGGGCGATCTGCTGGGCCCAGTCCTCCACGTCCGGCGCGGTGATCTCCACCGTCTTCCAGCAGCTGCGGCACACCAGGTGGTGGTGGTGCTCGTCCGCGGCGCACCTGCGGTACACGGACTCGCCGTCCTCCCGGCGCAGCACGTCCACGCGGCCCTCGTCCAGCTGCTGCTGGAGGGTGCGGTAGACGGTGGCCAGGGAGACGCGGTCCCCGGCGTCCTTGAGGTGCTGGTGGAGCTGCTGGGCGGAGACGAAGTCGTCGAGCTCCTCCAGGGCGCGATCCACCGCCACCTTCTGACGGGTGGTGCGTCCGCGGGGTGCGGTGCCCTCGGGCCCGGTGGTGGTCACGGTGTCTGCCTCCTGCGGCTCACATCGGTGCGTCGGGGGACCGGCGGATGCGCGTCGGAACGCCGTGCGCGGTCCACCCGGTCCTTCCCGGTCAGCCTAGCAATCCGGCGGTGCCGGGGGCGTCCACAGGAGCTGTCTCAGGCCTGCCCCGCGGCTAGAGTGGAACGCGTGGACAGCCAGAGCCGAGAGCATTCCGTCACCGAGCCCGCCTCCGCGGCCCCCGCGGGCCCGCCCACGCTGGTGAGCGTGGAGACGCTCGCCGCCTGGCTGCACCGCGAGATCCCCGCGGACCGCCCCGCCCCCGCCCCCGCACCCCGGCTCCGGAGGCCTTCGCCCCGCTGGACAGCCCCCTGGGGACCCAGGACATCGTGCTGCTGGACGTGCGCTGGTCCGTCCCCGCCGGCGGCGCGGACCATGAGGCCTACCTGCGCGGCCACCTGCCCGGCGCCGTCTACGTCTCCATGGACGAGGACCTGGCCGGCCACGGCGATCCGCGGGACGGCCGCCACCCGTTGCCGTCCGCGGAGGCCTTCGCCGAGACCGTGCAGCGCTGGGGCGTGGACGCTGGCGACACCGTGGTGGTCTACGACGACTGCGGTGGCACCTCCGCCGCCCGCGCCTGGTGGCTGCTGCGCCACGCCGGCATCCGCTCCTCCCTCGTGCTGGACGGCGGCCTGGCCGCCTGGCGGGAGGAGGGGCTCGCCCTGCAGGCCGGGGAGGTGATCCCCACGCCCGGCTCGGCCCGTACCTCGTGGGGCAGGATGCCTGTGGTGGACGCGGACGGCGCGGCGGCGGTCGCGCGCGGCGC
>NZ_JBNFOB010000099.1:0-7791 GCF_057364565.1 Micrococcus sp. LASM2_SD2
CGGCCCGCTCGCGCTGCCGGGCCCGCCGGGGTGGCTCGGGGAGTCCGGGGTGGTGGAGGCCTGCGAGGTCACCGCACCGCCGACGCTGATGCTGGCCCGCCGCCTCGCGGACGCCGGCTCGGCCGTCGCCTTCCTGCTGGGCTTCGCGGACGGGGCGTCCGACCGTCCCATCCAGACCTGGCGCATGGCGCCGGCCGGCGACGACGGCGATCGCCTCTGGCTGCGCCCCACCACGGACTGAGGTCCACCCTCCGACACCCGGCACGGAACGGCCGCCCACCCCGAGGGGGCGGGCGGCGTCGTCGTGCGTCAAGGAACGCGTCAGCGGGAGCGCTGGCGCAGGCGCTGCAGGTCCAGGACGACCACGGCGCGGTTCTCCAGGCGGATCCAGCCGCGGTGGACGAACTCGGCGAGCGCCTTGTTCACCGTCTCGCGGGAGGCGCCGACGAGCTGGGCCAGTTCCTCCTGCGTGAGGTCGTGGGCGACGAGCAGGCCGTCGGCGGCCGGGCGGCCGAAGCGGTCCGCCAGATCCAGCAGGGCCTTGGCCACGCGGCCCGGGACGTCCGAGAACACGAGGTCCGCGAGGGATTCGTTGGTCTTGGAGAGGCGCTGGGCCAGGGCCTGCAGCAGCTGCAGGGACACGTCTGGGGAGGAAGCGATCGCGCGGCGCAGGTTCTCGTGGCGCAGGCCGGCCAGGCGGGTGGCGGAGACCGCGGTGGCGGTCGCCGAACGCGGGGCCGGGTTGAACAGGGCCATCTCGCCGAAGATCTCTCCGGGGCCGAGCACGGCGACCAGGTTCTCGCGGCCGTCCGAGGCGGTGCGTCCGAGCTTGATCTTGCCGGACATGATCACGTACAGCTGATCGCCCTGGTCGCCCTCGTGGAACGCGGAGGCACCCCGCGAGAGCTCGACCTCGGTCAGTTCGGAGGTGAGGGTCGCGAACACCTCGTCGTCCAGGTGCGCGAACAGGGGTGCCTTGCGCAGAACCTCAAGATCCATCGTGCAGTGCGTCCTCTCAGTGATCACCCCCGTGAGACGGGGATGGACCGTGTGTTGTCGGGCTGGGCACCATTGTGCCGCATCACACACGATCCTGCCGTTACCCTGTCAGTTCGGGCAAGTGGCGCCCTGCGCCCTCGCCTCTGCCCCGCCTCGGGCCGTCGGTCCGAGGCATCCGTGGCAGGGTGGGACCAGCCCTGTCCGGCACCCTCGTCTCGGCCCCGCGCCGGAAAGGAAGCGACTGCATGCTCTTCGGCGTGACCTGGCTCGATCTGATCCTGGTCGTCCTCCTGGTCGTGGTCATGGTGAAGGGGTACCACCGCGGCCTCTGGGTGGTGCTCGGGACGATGGCCGGGACGGCGGCGGGTGCGGTCGGCGGCTTCTACCTGATCCCCTTCGTCTCCGGCTGGGTCTCCGAGCCGACGCTGCGCGTGGTCGTGCTGATCGTGGCCACGCTCCTGCTGATCTGGCTGGGGCAGAGCATCGGGGTCGCCGCCGGACGCAGGATCCGCCTGCAGGTGAGCCTGCCCGCCCTGCGCCGCGTGGACCGCGTCCTCGGCGCCGGTGCGGCGCTGGTGATCTCGGTGCTGATCCTCGGGCTGATCTCTCTGTCGCTGAGCTCGCTGGGCATGGCCCCGGTGACCAAGGAGATCAACAGCTCGGCCGTGCTCACCGGCACCGACCGCCTGATGCCCGAGGGCAGCCAGCGGTTCCTCGCGGAGTCCCGTGCCACGATCGCCGGGCTGGGGGTGATCCCCGAGATCGACACCCCCGTGAAGGAGGTCGCCGCCGAGCCGGAGGCCACCCCGAGCGCGACCCTGGAGGTCCCGGAGGAGGAACAGGCGCAGATCCAGGACTCGGTGGTGCGTCTCTCCGGCTTCGCCGAGCAGTGCGCGCAGACCCAGAACGGGACCGGCGTCGTCGTCGCCGAGGACCGGATCCTCACCAACGCCCACGTGGTGGCGGGCGTGGAGGAGCCGATCATCGAGACCCAGGACCGGCGGGTGCTCCCCGGTCGGGTGGTGCACTTCGACCCGGCCCGAGACCTCGCCGTGGTGGCCGTGGACGGCGCCGGCCTGCCTTCGGCGCGGCACGGCGCCGATCTGGAGGACGGCGCCGCCGCGGTGGCCCTCGGCTTCCCGGCCGGCGGCCCGTATGTGGCCACGCCGGCGGAGGTCCAGGCGCGCGGCGACCTGCTCATCAGCGACATCTACGGCCGCGAGGACGGGACCGTGGACATCTACCAGCTGAACGCGGACATCGAGCCGGGCAGCTCGGGCGGCCCGCTGGTGACGCAGGACGGCGTCGTGGCGGGACTGGTGTTCGCCCGTGCCCCGGGCTCCTCGACCATCGGCTACGCGATCGCCGGGGACGAGTTCGAGCAGCTCCTCGAGGACGCCGAGGGCATGGACGAGCCGGTCGGCGCGGGGGAGTGCATCCCGGGCGGCTGAGCGCGCTCGTCGGTCTCGCCGGTGGACGCCGCCCCGTCGCGTGGCCACGGTCACGCGGACATGACGGCCCGCAATGGTGATCCAGATCACGAGGATGTGCAATGCTGTCCTGCAATGAGGACGTCCCCGTCCTCATTCCTGCACACGCATCTTCGGAGGTAGTCCATGTCCACCGCACCTACTGCGGCCGGCACGGCGCCGAAGCGGTCACGCGAGGAGTTCGGCGGACGCTGGGCGTTCATCCTCGCCGCGATCGGCTCGGCGGTCGGCCTCGGCAACATCTGGCGTTTCCCCTACGTCGCCTATGAGAACGGCGGCGGCGCCTTCGTCGTCCCCTACCTGGTCGCCCTGCTCACCGCGGGCATCCCGGTGCTGTTCTTCGACTACGTGATCGGCCACCGCTTCCGCGGCGCGCCGCCGATGGCCTTCCGTCGCCTGGACAAGCGCGTCGAGTGGGTCGGCTGGTGGCAGGTCATGATCTGCGTGGTCATCGGCGTGTACTACGCGGCGATCATCGCCTGGGCGATCATGTACACCTGGTTCTCCACCAACCACGCGTGGGGTGAGGACGCCGAGAGCTTCTTCTTCACGAGCCACCTGCAGATGTCCGAGGCGCCGGAGCCGACCTTCGACATCGTCGCCGCCGTCTTCTGGCCGATGGTGATCGTCTGGATCATCATGCTGCTGGTCATGGGCCTGGGCGTCCGCAAGGGCGTGGCCCTGGTGTCCATGATCGGCATGCCGGTCCTGATCCTCATGTTCCTCACCCTGGTCGTCGTCTCGCTGACGCTGCCGGGCGCCGCGGACGGCCTGAACACCCTGTTCACCCCGAACTGGGCCGTGCTCGCCGATCCGGGCGTGTGGGTCGCCGCCTACGGGCAGATCTTCTTCTCGCTGTCCGTCGGCTTCGGCATCATGATCACCTACTCGTCCTACCTGAAGCGCCGCACCAACCTCACCGGCTCCGGCCTGGTGGTGGGCTTCTCCAACTCCGGCTTCGAGGTCCTCGCCGGCATCGGCGTGTTCTCCGCGCTCGGCTTCATGGCCCAGGCACAGGGCGTGCAGGTCACCGAGGTCGTCTCCTCGGGCATCGGCCTGGCCTTCGTGGCCTTCCCGACCCTGATCTCGCAGGCGCCGATGGGCGCCCTGATCGGCGTGCTGTTCTTCGGCTCGCTCGTGGTCGCCGGCTTCACCTCGCTGGTCTCGATCATGGAGGTCGTGGTGGCCGCCGTGAAGGACAAGCTGGGACTCGGCCGCTGGGCCGCGGTGTGCCTGGTGATCATCCCCTGCGCCCTGTTCTCCGTGTTCATGTTCGGCACCACCTCCGGCATCCACCTGCTGGACGTCATGGACGCCTACATCAACAACCTCGGCATCGTGGGCGCGGCACTCATCTCGATCCTCATGGTGGGCACCGTGCTCGGCGGTCTGTCCCTGGTGGTCGGCCACCTGAACGGCGTGTCCTCGTTCCGGCTGGGCGGCCTGTACAAGGTGATGATCGGCGTGGTGACCCCCATCGCGCTGGCCTACATCTGGCTGTCCGACTTCTCCACCAAGGTGGCGGAGAGCTATGGCGGCTACGACCACAGCTTCACCGGCGTCTGGGGACTCGGCATGGTCGCGGTGACCATCCTCGTGGCCGTGGTCCTCTCGCTGGTCCCGTGGTCCTCGAAGTCGGCGCTGCACGCCGAGGAGAACGAGAACGAGACCATCGAGACCGGTGCCATCCCCACCGTGTCCAGGAAGGAGGTCTGACATGGACCCCATCGCCATCGTCATGATGATCGTCATGCTCGGAGCCATCTGGGGCGGTCTGCTGCTGTCCCTGGTCCACCTCGTGAAGAACCCGGATGAGGTGTCCGGTGAGATGGGCGTGGAGCCGGAGGCCGGCGACCCGCGCTTCGTCCGCACCGCGGAGCACTGAGCCTGCTCCCGTCGCGGAGGGCCCCGTCTCCCCAGCCGGGGAGACGGGGGCCCTCGTCGTCGAATGCGGGCCCGGCACAACGGAAGGGCCCCGCGTCCCGGACGAGGATGCGGGCCCTTCGCGTCGGGGCCGGGGCGTCAGCCCGTCGTGGTCAGCCCTTCGTGCCCATGGCGCCGACGATCTTCTGCATGACCGTCGGGTCGGCCAGGGTGGTGGCGTCGCCCGGGTCGCGGCCCTCGGCCACGTCCTTGAGCAGGCGGCGCATGATCTTGCCGGAGCGGGTCTTCGGCAGCTCCGGGACCACGAGTACGCGCTTGGGCTTGGCGATCGGGCCGATGTCCTTGCCCACGTGCTGGCGGAGCTGCTCCTCCATCTCGGCCACGTCCGGGTCCTTCGCCGCGGCCTCCTCGGTGAGCAGCACGAACGCGAACACGGCCTCACCGGTGGTGTCGTCCGCGGCGCCGACCACGGCCGCCTCCGCCACGGCCTCGTGGGCCACGAGCGAGGACTCGATCTCCGTGGTGGACAGCCGGTGGCCGGAGACGTTCATGACGTCGTCCACGCGGCCGAGCAGCCAGATGTCCCCGTCCTCGTCGTACCGGGCGCCGTCGCCGGCGAAGTACATGCCGGGGAAACGGTTCCAGTAGGTCTCCTTGAAGCGCTCCGGGTCACCCCAGATGCCGCGCAGCATGGAGGGCCACGGCTCACGGGCCACGAGGAAGCCGCACCGGTGCCGTCCATCGGCTCTCCGGTCTCGTCCACCACGTGCAGCTCCACGCCGGGGACCGGCTGCTGGGCCGAGCCCGGCTTGAGCGTGGTCACGCCCGGCAGCGGGGTGAGCATGTGGGCGCCGGTCTCGGTCTGCCACCAGGTGTCCACGATCGGGCAGGTGCCGCCGCCGATGACCTCGTGGAACCAGCGCCAGGCCTCCGGGTTGATCGCCTCGCCCACGGTGCCGAGCACGCGCAGGCTGGACAGGTCGTACTCGTCCGGGATCTGGCGGCCCCACTTCATGCAGGTGCGGATGGCGGTGGGTGCGGTGTAGAAGATCGTCACGCCGTACTTCTGGACGATCTCCCACCAGCGGCCCTGGTGCGGGGTGTCCGGGGTGCCCTCGTAGATCACCTGGGTGGCGCCGTTCACGAGCGGGCCGTAGGTGACGTAGGAGTGCCCGGTGACCCAGCCGACGTCGGCCGTGCACCAGAAGACGTCCGTCTCCGGGTGCAGGTCGAAGGTGTCCCTGTGGGTGGCCGAGGCCTGCACGAGGTAGCCGCCGGTGGTGTGCAGGATGCCCTTGGGCTTCCCGGTGGTGCCGGAGGTGTAGAGGATGAACAGCGGGTGCTCAGCCTCGTGCCACACGATCTCGTGCTCGTCCGAGGCGGAGTCCACCACGTCGTGCCACCAGACGTCGCGGCCCTCGGTCATCTCGGTGTCCACCTCGTTGCGGCGCACCACCAGCACGTGGTCCACGGTGTGCCCGGGCTCGGCGAGGGCCTGGTCCACGGCGGGCTTCAGGGTGGAGGGCTTGCCGCGGCGGTAGGAGCCGTCGCAGGTCACCACGAGCTTCGCCTCGGCGTCGTCCACGCGGGAGCGCAGGGCGTCCGAGGAGAAGCCGCCGAACACCACGGAGTGCACGGCGCCGATGCGGGCGCAGGCCAGCATGGTGATGACGGCCTCCGGGATCATCGGCAGGTAGACGGCCACACGGTCGCCCTTGGCCACTCCGAGGGACTCGAAGGCGTTGGCGGCCTTGCGCACCTCGGCGGCGAGCTCGGCGTAGGTGTAGTCACGGGTGTCGCCCGGCTCGCCCTCGAAGTGGATGGCCACGCGGTCACCGTTGCCGGCCTCCACATGGCGGTCCAGGGCGTTGTAGGCGGCGTTGGTGGTGCCGTCGGCGAACCACTTGGCGAACGGCGCCTCGGAGAAGTCGAGGACCTCGGTGAAGTCCTTCTCCCAGTGTAGCTGCTCGCGGGCGCGGCGGGCCCAGTAGGCCAGGCGGTCCGCCTTGGCCTCCTCGTACAGCTCCGCGCCGGCCACGGCGTTCTCGGCGAACTCCTTGCTCGGCGGGTAGACGGTGGTCTCCTCGGACATGGTGCTCCTTTCGGGAGGGTGCCTCGCGCCCGCCGCCACGCGTGTGTGACGGGGGCCACATCAGTGCCTTCAGTCCAGCATGCCGCCGCGGCCGGGTCCGGGACAAGTCTGCTCCGCCGTGTGACGTGTGCCTAGAGTGGATCCCCGGCACCCCGCCCGCCGACGAACAGGAGCACCGCACCCGTGAGCCGCCCAGACCGAGGCGAGAGCGCCGCCGTCGTGACCCCCACGGGGGAGACCCCGCTGGGACTGAAGCGCCGCGTGCGCAAGGTGCACCGTGTCCTCGGGGAGACATACCCGTACGCGGTGGCGGAGCTGGACTTCACCACGCCGTTCGAGCTGCTGGTGGCCACCGTGCTGTCCGCGCAGACCACGGATGTGCGGGTCAACTCGATCACCCCGGCCCTGTTCGCCCGGTTCCCGGACGCCACGGCAATGGCCGCCGCGGACGAGGTCCAGCTGCAGGAGCTCGTGCGCCCCACCGGCTTCTATCGGAACAAGGCCGCCGCCGTGCTGAAGCTGTCCCACGATCTGGTCGAGCGGTTCGACGGTGAGGTGCCGGGCCGCCTCGAGGACCTCGTCACCCTGCCGGGGGTGGGCCGCAAGACCGCGTTCGTGGTGCTCGGCAACGCCTTCGGCAAGCCCGGCATCACGGTGGACACCCATTTCGGCCGCCTTGCCCGCCGCCTGGGCATGACGGAGCAGACCGACCCGGTGAAGGTGGAGCACGAGGTCGCGGCGCTGTTCGAGAAGCGGGACTGGACCTCGCTATCCAACCGTCTGGTCTTCCACGGCCGCCGCATCTGCCATGCGAAGAGGCCGGCCTGCGGGGCGTGCCCGGTGGCGCAGTGGTGCCCGTCGTACGGCGAGGGCGAGACCGACCCGGAGAAGGCGCGGCGGCTGCTCTCCTACGAGCTCAAGCCCGGCCGCGAGGAGCTGCACCGGCTCATGCTCGAGGGGAAGACCCGCCGCGAGCTGCGGGAGATGGGGTACGGCCTTCAGGCCTGAGCGCGCAGCCGCTCGGCGATGTCCGCCACCGTGGCGCGGGCGAACACGCCCACGCCCACCAGGGTGGCCGAGGCCGGCCCGCACCAGTCGCCGTAGCCGAGCAAATAGAGCCCGTCCACGTCGGCGCTCGCCGTGCGCAGCTCCTCGCGCATGCGCGGCCGGGGTGAGGGCAGCAGGGTGCGCAGGTGGCGCAGCTCCGGGCGGAAGCCGGTGCACCACACCACGGCGTCGAACGGCTGTTCGGTGCCGCGCACGGCCGCGCGGTGCGGGCCTGTGCGTCGGCGGGCCAGCCGTGCTCCCCGGCCGGCGTCCGCCTCC
>NZ_JBNFOB010000100.1:0-7743 GCF_057364565.1 Micrococcus sp. LASM2_SD2
GCCGCCGTCGTCGGGAACAGAGCCGCCGGCGTACGCCAGGCGACGCTCCAGGGCCTCCAGGAAAAAAACGGGCGGACAGGCCGCGGTGCGTGTCATCCGAGGCGGGCAGCAGCAGGCGCGCCATGAGCAGCTCGAGGTGCAGGCGCGGGCTGGTGGCGCCGACCATCTCGGACAGCGCCTCGTTGGCGATGTCCGCCAGGCGGGAGAGCTCGGCACGGGACAGCTGTGCGGCCTGCGCGGCGAGGCGGCGCACCTGGTCCTCCGGCACGCCGTGCAGCACCACGGACGCCTGGTCCGGCATGGCGCGGGCGATCACCAGGTCCCGGAAGCGGTCCAGGAGGTCCTCCACGAACCGGCGCGGGTCCTGGCCGGACTGCACCACGCGGTCCACGGCCTTGAACACGGTCTGCGAGTCGTCCGCGGCGAGCGCGTCCACCACGTCGTCCAGCAGGGCCTCGGGGGTGAAGCCGAGCAGGTTCACCGCGAGGTCGTAGTCCACGCGGCCCTCGGCGGCGCCGGCGATCAGCTGGTCCAGCACGGAGAGGGTGTCACGGACGGAGCCGGTGCCGGCTCGCACCACGAGCGGCAGCACACCCGGGTCCACCTGCGTGGACTCCGCGGAGCACAGCTGCTCGAGGTACGCGATCAACGGCTCCGGCGGCACCAGCCGGAACGGATAGTGGTGGGTGCGGGAGCGGATGGTGCCGATGACCTTGTCCGGCTCCGTGGTGGCGAAGATGAACTTCAGGTGCTCCGGCGGCTCCTCCACGATCTTCAGCAGGGCGTTGAAGCCCGCCGAGGTGACCATGTGGGCCTCGTCGATGATGAGGATCTTGTAGCGGTCCCGCACCGGGGCGAACGTGGCGCGCTCGCGCAGGCCGCGGGCGTCCTCCACACCGCCGTGCGAGGCGGCGTCGATCTCCAGCACGTCCAGCGAGCCCGGGCCGCCCGTGGCCAGGTCTCGGCACGAGTCGCACTCGCCGCACGGGGTGGACGTCGGCCCCTGGGCACAGTTGAGGCAGCGGGCGAGGATGCGTGCCGACGTCGTCTTGCCGCAGCCGCGCGGACCGGAGAACAGGTACGCGTGGTTCACCCGGTCCTTGGACAGGGCGGTCCGCAGCGGGACGGTGACGTGGTCCTGCCCGATGACGTCCTCGAACCGGTCAGGGCGGTAGCGGCGATACAGGGCGGTGCTCACCCGTAGAACACTATCCGCTGACCCGGACACGGTGGAACGGGCCGGGAATAGCTGTGGACGGCGGTGGGGTTGTCCCCGGCATGACCCAGACCACCGCAGACCTGCACACCGACGCCGAGGACCACGCCCGCACGGCCGCCCCCGAGGACCCGGGCGCGCGCCTGGACCGTGAGGCCCTCGACGTCCTCTTCGAGGGATCCCACACCACCCTGCTCTTCACGGACGAGCCGGTGGACCCGGACCTGATCCGCCGCGTGTACGAGGACCTGCGCTGGGCTCCCACCGCCATGAACAACCAGCCGATGCGCCTCGAGCTGATCGCCTCCGAGGAGGCCAAGGCCCGCCTGGTGCCGCACATGGTCGCGTTCAACCGGGAGAAGACCCAGAAGGCCCCGCTGACGCTGATCGCCTCCTTCGACATGGACTGGCACCGCCACATGCCCCACCTCGCCCCGTTCCGGGAGGGCTTCGCGGAGGACGCCGAGGGCAAGCCCGAGATGCGCGAGTCCATGGGCCGCCCGAACGGCTGGCTGCAGATCGGCTACCTGATCCTCGCGCTGCGCGCCCACGGCCTGCAGGTCGGTCCCATGGCCGGCTTCGACGGCGACGGCATCGACGCCGAGTTCCACCGGGAGAACAGCTGGAAGACGCTCTGCGTGCTCAACGTCGGCCACGCCCCGGCCGACCACGAGAAGGCCCAGCAGCCCCGCCAGGGCCGCCTCGAGTTCGACCGGATCGCCGAGGTCCTCTGACCCCTCAGCCGGTGAAGGCGGCCTCGTCGAACACCCAGGACTCACGCGGGAGGGCCCGCGGATCGAACGCCGCGACCGCCGCCTCGAGCGGGCCGGCGGGCAGCCCGAGGGAGGTGAGCATCGCGTCCCGCACGCGCTTGCCGACCGCGGGCAGCTCCAGGCCGAGCGCCGCGCCGAGGTCCTCGAGGGTGACGGCACCGTCCCGCTTGGCCAGGCGCCGGCCCTCCGCGTTCACCACGAGCGGCACGTGCAGGTACTCGACGTCCGGGCAGGCCGTGCCCCGGGCGGCGCACAGCGCCTGCGCCAGCCACCGCTGGCGCGGCGCGGAGTCCAGCAGGTCGTCCCCGCGGACCACCTGGTCCACGCCCTGATCGAGGTCGTCCACCACCACCGCCAGGTTGTAGGCGTACGCGCCGTCGTTGCGCCGCACCACGATGTCGTCCACCAGGCCGGTGACGGTGCCGTGCACCAGGTCCTCGGCCGCGGCCTCCGGGACCTCGCCCGGGGCGAGGCCGGCGACCAGCGCGGCGTCCACGCGCAGCGAGGCGGGCCGCTCGGCCCGGCGGCGCGCACGGTCCTCCTCGGACATCCCGCGGCAGGTGCCCGGGTAGAAGCCCGGCGGACGCAGTGGTGAGGCGGAGGCGGAGGAGGTGCCGTCGTCGTGCTGTCCGGCCGGACCGTTCGGCGCGGACGAGGCCTCGGCGATGTCCTTGCGCGAGCAGTAGCACTCGTAGACCGCGTCCTCACCGAAGTGTGCGCGCAGCGCGGCCACCGCCTTCTCGTACAGGGCGGTCCGCTCGGACTGGCGCACCGGTTCGGCGTCCCACGTGATCCCGACGGCGGCGAGCTCGGCCAGCTGGGCCTGTTCGGCGCCGGAGCGCACGCGGTCCAGGTCCTCCACACGCAGCAGGAACGGACGGTCCGAGGCGCGGGCGGCGAGCCAGGCCAGCATCCCGGTGCGCAGGTTCCCCACGTGCAGCTGGCCGGTGGGGGAGGGGGCATAGCGACCGGCGGGCATCCGAAGGCCTCCTCGAGTGGGCGGTGCGGAGGCGCCGAGCGGCGCAGGAATCCGGGGAAGTCGAAGACCCCCCACGCACCTGCCAGAGCCCACCTACCCTTGCTACCTTCCGGTCCTGGGGGAGTTCAGCGAGATGACACCACGTGAGGGGCCGCGGACCACTCTAGCAGTGAACCCACGGGCGGGCGATTCGGGCGGCGACGACGGGGGAGGTGGCCGTTGATTGGCATCCAGGTGAAGGTGTGGTGTAAGCTCGAGTCTGCCCTTGACCGGTCCGCCGGCCGAGGGCGCGCCAAGGAGGATTCGCCTAGCGGCCTATGGCGCACGCCTGGAACGCGTGTTGGGTTCACGCCCTCGGGGGTTCAAATCCCCCATCCTCCGCGGAAGGAAGAGCCCCCTGACTTCGGTCAGGGGGCTCTTCGCATGCAGGGACATATAGTAGACGTGTGAGACGTGGCTCACGATGTGGCGTATGCTTCACCACCAGCCGGCCGTGTCCTGCCTCACAGTGAGTCCACTGATGTGGTCCGGGCCAGCCGGTGCACTCGCACTGTTCTCGAATCCCGGAGTCTCCCATGTCCTTCGAAGACCTCATCGGGTCGGCCAATGACGTCATCTGGTCGCTTCCCCTCGTGGGCCTCTGCCTCCTGGCGGGCGTCTACTTCTCCCTCCGCACCGCGTTCCTCCAGGTGCGCTGCATCCCGGACATGCTCGCCCAGCTCAAGCGCGGTGAGAAGTCCGCCGACGGCACCTCGTCCCTGCAGTCCCTCATGATGTCCCTCGCCGGCCGCGTCGGCATGGGCAACATCGGCGGCGTCGCCACCGCCATCGCCTTCGGCGGTCCCGGCGCCGTCTTCTGGATGTGGACGGTCGCCTTCCTTGGGTCCGCCACCTCCTTCGTCGAGTCCACCCTCGGTCAGATCTACAAGGAGAAGGACAAGGACACCGGTGAGTACCGCGGCGGCCCGGCCTACTACTTCGCCAAGGCCTACCGCCACACCAAGTTCGGCGGCGCCCTCAAGGTCTACGCGGTGCTCTTCGCGATCGTGACCGTGTTCGCCACCTCCTACTTCCTGCCGGGCGTGCAGGCCAACGGCATGGCCGCCGCGGTGAACGAGGCCTGGGGTGTGCCCCACTGGGTCGTCGCCATCGGTATGGTCATCACCCTGGCCTTCATCGTCATCGGCGGCCTGAAGCGCATCGCCGCCTTCGCCGTCCTCGTGGTGCCCGTGATGGCCGTGCTGTACATCATCATGGCGCTGATCGTGTTCTTCGTGAACTTCCAGCAGATCCCCGAGGTCTTCGGCCTGATCTTCTCCTCCGCCTTCGGTGCCCACGCGGTCTTCGGTGCCATCATCGGCCTCGCCATCCAGTGGGGCGTGCAGCGCGGCATCTACTCGAACGAGGCCGGTCAGGGCACCGGCCCGCACGCCGCCGCCGCGGCCGAGGTGTCCCACCCGGCCAAGCAGGGCTTCGTGCAGGCCTTCGCCGTGTACATCGACACCCTGTTCGTGTGCTCCGCCACCGCGTTCATCATCATCTCCACGGACATGTTCCACGTGTTCTCCGGCGGCTCGGAGAACTCGGACATGATCTACACCGGCAAGATCGCCGAGGACGTCGCCGTGGGCCCGGCCTTCGTGCAGAACGGCTTCGACACCGTGTTCGCCGGCTTCGGCCCGACCTTCGTGGCGATCGCCCTCGGCTTCTTCGCCTTCACCACCGTGGTGGCCTACTACTACATGGCCGAGGTCAACACCTCGTTCCTGGTCCGCAACATCAAAAGCGGCCTGGTGCGCCGCGGCGCCGTCCGCGTGGTGCAGGGCCTGATCCTCGTCTCCGTCGCCTACGGCGCGGTCGCCACCACCGGCGCCGCCTGGGGCCTCGGCGACATCGGTGTGGGCTCCATGGCCTGGCTGAACATCGTCGGCATCCTGCTGCTGCAGGGCCCGGCCCTCAAGGCCCTCAAGGACTACCAGCAGCAGAAGAAGGCCGGCCTGGACCCGCAGTTCGACCCGCGCAAGGTCGGCATCCGCAACGCCGAGTTCTGGGAGCTGCGTGCCGATGGCCTGGTGAAGCAGGGCATGACCGGCGAAGAGCTGGCAGCCCGTGCCGATGCCGCGGACGGCGCCCCGCGCCGCGACCACGAGGGCGGCTCGCACAGCGCCTGATCCCGGCCCGGTGACCGGCTGACCGGTCCACGGACCCCCGACGACGGCCACGTACCCGACCGAGGTGCGTGGCCGTCGTCTGTCTTCTGCTGGGCGTCCGCCCGGACTGTCAGCCCAACAGGTGCGGGTGGAACCTCTCCGTCACCTTCGGGTGGGCGCGCGCGAAGCCCTTGAGCATATTGGCGCCGAAGGAGGAGAGCATCGGGTTGTCCGGGTCGTCCGAGGCGCCGCGGGCCTGCGCTGCCAGCTCGGCCGGCAGCTCCACCGGCTCGATCACCGCATCGAGCCGCGGGGAGTAGAAGAACGGCACCGAGTAGCGGTCCACGCCCTCCGGCGGGGACTGCACGCGGTGGATGGTGGCCATGAGGTAGCCGTCCGTGGCCACCTCGAGCATCTCGCCGAGGTTCACCACCAGGGCGCCAGGGATCGGGTCCACGGGCAGCCACGCGTCCTGGCCGTAGGGGCGCACCTCCAGCCCGCCGACTTCGTCCTGCAGCAGCAGGGTGATGAAGCCGTAGTCCGCGTGCAGTCCCACGCCCTGGGCGCCGGCCTCGGCCACGCCGCCCACGTAGTGCGCGAGCTTGGCCATCCAGGCCCGGTCCTGGTCGAAGGCGTCGGCGAAGTGGTCCTCGTCCAGGCCGATGGCCACGCACAGGGCACCGAGCAGCTCCTCGCCCACCCGGTCCATCAGGGCGGTCCAGGCCATCGCCGTCTGCTCCAGCTGAGGCATCTGCTCCGGCCATTGGTTGGGGCCCTGCAGGTGCCAGTACTGCTCGTCTGCGCCGATCCGCTCCGCCGGCACCGGCTCGCGGTCAGGGGAGAAGTCCAGCTGCTCGCGGGAGTCCGGGCGGCCCTGGGTGCGCTCTGCGGCGATCGCCGAGTAGCCGCGCCAGTGCGGGGAGTTCTGGTTGTGCAGCGCCATCTTCTCCGCCTCGGGCCGGGCGAAGAAGTCGGCAGTGACCCGGAACAGGTCCTCCACCTGGCCCGGCTGCGCGCCGTAGCCGACGATCTGGAAGAACCCGACCGTGTGCGCCGCGTGCCTCAACCGCTCGAGGAACTCTGGGTTCCGGGAGCCGTCCGGCAGGCGGAGCGTGGACATGTCCAGGACCGGGACCTCCGTGGGAGCGGCCGCGGTGCTCGTGTGCTGTGCGGTGTGGGTGCTCATGGGCATCCATGAGACGCCCGCGGCGGGCCCCGGCGCACACCGTGTTGCGCCCCGTGAACGCCGGTGACGTCACGTGTACGCGAGTGACTCCGCGTGACGTGCTCTGAGCGGGCGTCCAGCGGACTGGTGCAGAGGCCGATTCCCGGCAGGGCCGCCCGCCGGCCGGATCAGCCCGCGGATCGGATCACCCTGCGGCCAGCAGGTCCCTGCGCGGCCGCTGCCTCCGGGAGAGGCGTTCGCGCAGGGTCCGCTTCCCGCGCCGGGCCGGGTCCTCGAAGGCGAGGAACGTGAGGACCTTGCCGAGCGGCCTGATGGAGCCCGGCCCCTTGCCAGCCACCAGGTCCCGGGTGGCCTGCTCCAGGATCGGGGTGTACGTCTCCGTGAGACCGTTGGCCTGCACCACGCGCTCGGCGCGGTCCACGAGGTCCAGCATCTCCGCAGGCAGGGGCCGGGCGTCCATCCCCCAGGCTGCGACCATCTGCAGCAGGGTCTCGGCGATGCCGCTGGTGACGTCGTCTGGGGTGCCGTAGGCGGTGACGTGCGGGATCTCCTCGTCCCGCAGCGGTCCGCGCACCTCGTCCAGGATGATCTCCAGTCGTTCCGCGTCCACGTTCTTCCGCGGCTTGTCGTAGCGGACACGGGCCGCCTCGGGCAGGAGCATGCAGGTCACCACATGGGCGATGCCGCTGTTGATGCGGGACTGGGACACCGCGCTCGTGCGGCGCAGGCGGTGCGGGAGCGAGCGCGGCGAGTCGGCGGTCGCGTAGATGGTCGCCATGAAGCGGCGCTGGGCCATCGGCGGGGCCGAGAGGAGGCTGGTGGCGGTGTACCTGCCCGCGTGCAGGGGCCCTCGGGTGAGGAAGTAGGCAACCTCGCTGCCGTCCGGGTGGTCCTCGTCCACGCCGAACCTGCGGCAGGTCTCCAGCAGCCGTTCGCCGAGCACGGCGCCGTTGACCGGGTCGAAGGATGCGAGCCCGTCGGCCAGTGCACGCGTCGTCCGCCGTCCGTAGCTCACCTTGAAGGCGTTCACCCCGTGCCCGGTGAGGGACAGGGAGCCCGGGGTGCCGCTGAAGGAGCGATACGTCTGGATGTGGGCGTGCAGGCCCATGCCGGACAGGTACCAGACGGCCATCGGATTCGGATACATGGTCCGGACGAACTCGGGCGCCTGGGGGTTGGGGCCGAGGGAGACGCCCTGGGACTCACAGACCTCCTGGGCGATCGTGCGGTCCAGGACCGCGGAGGGGGCCGGGGAGTTGGACGAGGTGAAGGTCGACTTCTCCGTGTCCGGATCCGCCCGGCGCATGGCGGCGAAGACGGCGCGCGAGTCCCCGCCGCCGGTCATGGACAGGCGCAGGCCGACGCCGGGGTGCTGGGCGGCCGTGCGGAGCGAGCCGACCAGGTGGCCGGTGGCCGCGCGGACGAGGCCCGCCCAGTCC
>NZ_JBNFOB010000101.1:0-7732 GCF_057364565.1 Micrococcus sp. LASM2_SD2
TGCCGCCGCCCCAAGGGCGGGACCCGGCCGTCTCGGGGAAAGACCGACGACACAGACGGCAGGGCCGTCCGAGACGGACGCCCCCTGCGTGGCTCCGGCCTGCGCCGGAGGTGATCAGGCCGGGTACTGGCCCCGCTTGACCTGCGGCTTCGGCAGGCGCAGGCGGCGGAACTGCAGCGCGCGCATGATCGCGTACATCTTGGTGCCCGGTTCGGCCACGCCGAACCTCTCCTCCAGGGCCCTGCGGATCTTGGAACCCAGGACGATCGAGTCCACGATCACCAGCGCCACCAGCGCGTACAGCGAGTACATCAGCGCCAGCTGGAACTCACGGCCCGGGATGAACATCAGCAGGATGTAGAGGAACACCACCGGCAGCAGGAACTCGCCGATGGACCACCGGGCGTCCACGTAGTCGCGGACGAAGCGCTTCTGCGGACCGCGGTCCCGGACCGGCATGTGCCGCTCGTCGCCGGTCTCCAGGGCCTCACGCATCTTCGCTCGCTCGGCCGCCATGGCCTCACGGTCCGCCTTCTTCGCGGCCTTGCGGTCCTCCGGCACCAGCGGACGACGGCGGGCCGCCTCCTGGTCCTTGCGGCGCGGGGTCGGCACGCCCTTCGGCTTGGAGCGGTCGCGGCGAGCGGGGGCCTCGTCCACGGCCGACTCGGCGGCAGGGGCGGACTCCGCGGTCACACCGGCCGGATGGGAGCCGTGCGTCGCGGGAGTCTCGGACTTCTCGGAGGTCTTCTTGCGGCTGAACACGCCCACCAGTCTAGGCGTGGCCTGGGCGTACACTCGGCAGGCTCGCGCGGAGGGGCCGGGGAACGGCACCCGCGGAACGCTCCCGGCGGTCCCGGACCTGCCGGCCGTGGCGGTCACGGGCGTTAGTGTGAAGGACATGACTGCACAGATTCCCGCCGCCTCCGAGCTCGATCCCGCGCTCGTCGAGAAAATCACCGCCGCCGTCGACGCCCAGTTCGACGAGACCGTCACCACCCTCACCGACCTCGTCTCCGTCGGCGGCATCGCCTGGGACTCCTTCGACCGCGCGCTGCTGGAGCAGTCCGCCGAGAAGGTCGCCGACCTCGTCCGCGAGCTGGGCCTGGAGAACGTCCGCATCGTCACCGAGACCCGCGAGGACGGCCAGCCCGGCGGCCCCGCCGTGCTCGGCTCCCGCCCGGGCGCCGACGGCAAGCCCACCGTGCTGCTCTACGCCCACCACGACGTGCAGCCTACGGGCGACGAGTCCCTGTGGAACACCCCGCCGTTCGAGGCCACCCGCGTGGGCGACCGCCTCTTCGGCCGTGGCGCGGCGGACGACAAGGCCGGCATCATGCTCCACCTCGCCGCGTTGAAGGCCCTGCAGACCGCCGCCCCGGAGGCCGGCGTGGGCGTGCGCGTGTTCATCGAGGGCGAGGAGGAGGCCGGCTCGCCGACCTTCCGCACCTTCCTGGAGAACCAGAAGGCGGACCTCGAGGCCGACGCGATCGTGGTGGCCGACTCCGCGAACTGGGCCGTCGGCGAGCCCGCCCTGACCACCTCGCTGCGCGGCGTCGCCGACGGCACCGTCACCGTGCGGGTGCTGGACCACGCCGTGCACTCCGGCATGTTCGGCGGCCCCGTCCTGGACGCCGTCACCCTGCTCTGCCGCCTCATCGCCACCCTCCACGACGAGCAGGGCAACGTCGCCGTCCCCGGCGTCGGCGCCCAGGTCCACGCGGACGTGGACTACTCAGAGGAGACCTACCGCACCGACGCCGGCGTGCTGGACGGCGTGACCCTGGCCGGTTCCGGCCCCCTCGCCGACCGCCTGTGGAACGGCCCGGCCCTGTCCATCATCGGCATCGACGTGCCGAGCGTGGACACCTCCTCCAACACCATCCAGCCCTCCGCCCGCGCCAAGTGGTCGTTGCGCGTGGGCCCCGGTGTGGACCCGGAGCAGGCCTACGAGGCCGTGACCTCCTACCTCGCCGAGCAGGCCGAGAAGGTCTTCGGCGCGGAGATCACCTACGAGAAGGGCCACTTCGGCCAGCCGTTCGCCACGGACACCTCGGACCCGATGGCCGCCGCCATGATGGAGTCCTTCCACCAGGCCTGGGGCGTGGAGCCCAAGGCCACCGGGCTGGGCGGGTCCATCCCCTTCACCGCGGACCTCAACGAGGTCTTCCCGGAGGCCACCATCCTCATCACCGGCGTCGAGGATCCGGACTCCCGCGCCCACTCCGCCAACGAGTCCCTGCACCTCGGCGACTTCCGCAACGCGATCCTCGCCGAGGCCCTCTGGCTCGCCCGCCTGGGCGCCTGAGCCCCGCATGCCCGCCGTCCTGCCCGCCCCGGCCACAGCACCGGGCGGGCCGGATGCGGACGGCGGGCGGCCGTCGTCGGGAATCAACCGGCGACCGGTACCGTTCACACCTGAAGAAGCCGTACCCTCGAGGTGCGGAAGAACGTCCCCACACGAGGAGGCCCCCATGGCACTGTCCGCTGACGAGACCGGCGTCGAGATCGGCGCCACCCAGCCTGCCGACGGCCTGCCCCCGCACGAGGTGGAGCTCACCGACGTCGCGGTGGCCAAGGTCCGTGCCCTGCTGGAGCAGGAGGGCCGCACCGACCTGCGTCTGCGCATCGCCGTGCAGCCCGGCGGCTGCTCCGGCCTGATCTACCAGCTCTACTTCGACGAGCGCGTCCTGGACGGGGACACCGTCCGCGACTTCGACGGCGTCGAGGTGATCGTGGACAAGATGTCCGTTCCGTACCTGATGGGCGCGAAGATCGACTTCGAGGACACCATCTCGAAGCAGGGCTTCACCATCGACAACCCCACCGCCTCCGGCTCCTGCGCCTGCGGCGACTCCTTCCACTGACCGGCAGGCGGCTGTCCGCGGCACCTCGCCGAGAGCGGGGTGGGCCACGACGACGGCCGCTCGCCGAGCGCTTCCGGGCCGGCTCCCCGAGGGGCCGGCCCGAGGTGTGTCCGGAGGGCTCCGGTGCGGGCGCGACAGGCGACGGTGAGGCCACGGGGAGGCGCCCGCCGTGCCCTGTCAGAGGGGGATCGGGAGGTACCCGCAGTCCGGATGCCGGAAGTGCTCCGATCGGCGGGGACACGCCCCTGAGGCGGGGTGTCATGGTCAGCACGAATCGCCGGAAAGACGTAGAGTAGAGGGGAATCACCCGGGCACCCCTGTCCGCTGTGAGGGAAATCCGCAGGATTCTGCGATTCCCGGCGGGGGAGAGGGGCGCCCATCGCACACGAGATGAAGAGGAAGGCCGTCTGTGAGAGCACAGAATGACGCCGGACGTCGGACTCGACGCACGCTGAAGGCGGGCGCCCTGGGGGCCACCGCCATGCTGGCGTTGACCGGCTGTTCGGAAGAGGTCAAGCGTGGTTGGCTCCCCGGCACCAACGGGACGACCAACCACAATGAGGTGCTGACGAACCTCTGGGTCGACTCCTGGATCGCCGCACTGGTCATCGGCCTGGTCGCCTGGGCCGCCATGATCTGGTGCATGGTGGCCTACCGCCGCCGCAAGAACGACCAGGGCTTCCCGAAGCAGACCGCGTACCACATGCCGCTGGAGACCATGTTCACGGTCATCCCGCTGGTTCTCGTCTTCGGCCTCTGGGGCTTCACCGTTCGTGTGCAGACCGAGGTCGACACCCCCGTGGACGACTCCCCGCTGACCGTCACCGTGTACGGCAAGCAGTGGGCCTGGGACTTCAACTACGAGTACGAGGGCCAGGAGGCGCACTACGCCGGCGTCCAGGCTCAGCTCGACACCGAGGGCAACGCCGGCGTGCAGGACACGCTGCCGACCCTGTACCTCCCCGTCGACGTGCCCGTGCACTTCGAGCTGAAGTCCCGTGACGTCGCCCACTCCTTCTGGATCCCCCAGTTCCTCCAGAAGCGGGACCTGATCCCCGGCAAGACCAACCACCTCTACCTGACCCCGCAGGAGGAGGGCCGCTTCGACGGCAAGTGCGCCGAGCTCTGCGGCGAGTACCACTCCGAGATGCTCTTCAACGTGGAGGTCGTCTCCGAGGAGGAGTTCCAGCAGCAGCTGGACCAGATGGAGCCGGGCCTGGTCGGGGACGAGTACAACCGCAACCCGAACGAGAACCCTGACGGTGCGCGCGAGATGGAGGTCGACCTCCAGACCCCGCGCGGTGGAGGTAGCCACTGATGACCACGTATGAGTACACGACGGAGGAGAGCACGCGCACGGCAGCGCCGCGCGTCGTGCCTCGCTCCCTCGGAAAGATCGCCGTCAACTGGTTGACGACCACGGACCACAAGGTGCTCGGGTACATGTACCTGATCGTGTCCTTCGTGTTCTTCTGCGTCGGCGGTGTGATGGCCCTGCTGATCCGTGCCGAGCTCTTCGAGCCGGGCATGCAGATCCTGCAGACCAAGGAGCAGTACAACCAGCTGTTCACGATGCACGGCACGATCATGCTGCTGATGTTCGCGACTCCGCTGTTCGTCGGATTCGCCAACGTCCTCGTTCCGCTGCAGATCGGCGCCCCCGATGTGTCGTTCCCGCGCCTGAACGCCCTGGCGTTCTGGTTCTTCCTGTTCGGCTCCCTGATCGCCACCGCCGGCTTCCTCACCCCGCAGGGTGCGGCCTCGTTCGGCTGGTTCGCGTATGCGCCGCTGTCTGACACCACCTACTCGCCGGGCGTCGGCGGAGACCTCTGGGTCTTCGGCCTGGCCCTGCAGGGCTTCGGCACCATCATGGGTGGAGTCAACTTCATCACCACCATCCTGTGCATGCGTGCACCGGGCATGACGATGTGGCGCATGCCGATCTTCACCTGGAACACGCTGATCACCGGCATCCTGATCCTGATGGCGTTCCCGCCGCTGGCCTCCGCCCTGTTCGCACTGGGCATGGACCGCCGCTTCGGTGGACACATCTTCAACCCGGAGAACGGCGGTGCCGTCCTCTGGCAGCACCTCTTCTGGTTCTTCGGCCACCCCGAGGTGTACATCATCGCGCTGCCGTTCTTCGGCATCGTCTCCGAGATCATCCCGGTGTTCTCCCGCAAGCCGATCTTCGGCTACAAGACCCTGGTGTTCGCGACCACCTCGATCGCGGCCCTGTCCGTGACCGTGTGGGCGCACCACATGTACGTCACCGGCTCCGTGCTCCTGCCGTTCTTCTCCCTGATGACCATGCTCATCGCGGTCCCGACCGGCGTGAAGTTCGTGAACTGGATCGGCACCATGTGGCGCGGCTCGATCACCTTCGAGAACCCGATGCTGTGGACCCTCGGCTTCATGGTGACCTTCCTGTTCGGCGGTCTGACCGGCGTCATCCTGGCCTCCCCGCCGCTGGACTTCCAGGTGTCCGACACCTACTTCGTGGTGGCGCACTTCCACTACGTCATCTTCGGCACCGTGGTGTTCGCGATGTTCGCCGGCTTCTTCTTCTGGTGGCCCAAGTTCACCGGCAAGATGCTGAACGAGCGTCTCGGCAAGATCCAGTTCTGGCTGCTGTTCGTGGGCTTCCACGGCACCTTCCTGGTGCAGCACTGGCTGGGCGTCATCGGCATGCCGCGTCGCTACGCGGACTACATGCTCGAGGACGGGTTCGCCGCCATGAACCAGTTCTCCACCGTGTTCTCCTTCATCCTCGGCGCCTCGCTGATCCCGTTCTTCTGGAACGTGTACATCACGGCGCGCCACGGCAAGAAGGTCACCGTGGACGATCCGTGGGGCTTCGGCGGCTCCCTCGAGTGGGCGACCTCCTGCCCGCCGCCGCGCCACAACTTCCACTCGCTGCCGCGCATCCGCTCGGAGCGTCCGGCGCTCGACCTCCACCACCCGGAGCTGTCGCCGTACTCCCCGCAGCACACCCCTGAGGCATTCGGAGAGAAGGTGACTGCCAAGTGAAGGTGACCGCGAACATCTTCTGGGTCATCGGTGTCTTCTTCGTCATCGTCGGGACCGTCTACGGGTTCTGGGTGAAGTGGACCGAGTGGGCGGGCATCCCGGCCCTCCTGGCCCTGGGCGCCATGTCCTTCATGATCGCCTGGTACATCCAGGCCACGGAGAAGCGCTTCGGGCAGGGCCCGGCGGACGACGAGGACGGTGAGATCCTCACCTACGCCGGGACCTACGGCACCTTCGCGCCGTGGTCCTGGTGGCCGCTGGTGCTGGCGACCGCCTGCGCGTTCGTCGTGACCGGTCTGGCCGTCGGCTGGTGGATCTTCTTCATCGGCGTCGTCCTGGCCGCCTTCGGCACCGTGGGCTGGGTCTTCGAGTTCTCCCGCGGAAAGTACGCGCACTGACTCGAGGCCCCTGAGCCACTGACAGAGGCGGGCCGCATCCCTTCACGGGGTGCGGCCCGCCTCTGTTCGTGTCCGCAGCCTTGCCCGTCCCCGGGACCCGACCAGGAGCCGGACACCGGTGCTTCGCCATCAGCGCGGTGGGACCTCACCCCCTGAGGGAAGGTGTGCGGGATGGGGTGCGGGAAGGGGGATCGGGGCCGTGGTGGCTCTCACGGCGCAGGAGGACACCACGGGACGGCCGCAGAGCCGCTGGTGCGGCTGCGCGAACCCCAGGAGCCCTGGGCCCCGCGGGAGGCGTGGCACCCGGGGGAGCCGTGGGACCCCTAGGAGCCGTGGGGCCCCTAGGACCCGTGGGACCCAGGGGAGGCGTGGGGCCCCTAGGGCGTGTCTGACAATGAGTCCAGGGGCCGGCTGACACCCTGGAAGGCATGTCCCGCTTCCAGATGCTCTCCGATGCCCAATGGGAACTGATCGCCCCGACCCTTCCGACCCGGACCGGTCGGCAGGGCCGGCCGTTCGCCGATGCCCGCATGATGGTGGAGGCAATCATCTACCGGTACCGGTGCGGGATTCCCTGGAGGGACCTGCCCGAGGTCTACGGGCCCTGGCAGACCGTGTGGACCTGGCAACGCCGGATGGCGGCCGAGGGCACCTGGGACACGGTGCTGGCAAAGCTGACCGCCGCCGCTGACACACAGGGCTTGGTGGACTGGTCGGTCTCGGTGGACTCCACGATCGCCCACGCTCACCAGCACGCCACGAACACCACCCGGCACACAGGGGGCTGGATCGAGTTACAAGAATCTGCGTGAGGAGCCGGCCGATTCAGACGGATCGGGCGCTCCCGTGGTGGGTTGAGCACCAAGATCCATCAGCTCGTGGACGGGGCCGGGATGCCGCTGGTCAGCCTGATCACCCCAGGCCAGGCAGGAGACTCCCCGATGCTGCTGCCGTTGCTGGGGCAGCTGCGTGTGGCACGGCCGGTAGGGCGGCCCCGGACCCGCCCCGAGGCGGTGCAGGGTGACAAGGCGTACTCCTCCCGGGCGATCCGCGCCCATCTGCGTGCCCGCCGGACCAAGGCGGTCATCCCCGAGCCGGCCGACCAGCAGGGCCACCGCAGACGCCGCGGTGCCCGCGGCGGGCGCCCCATCGCCTCGACGCGGACGCCTGCAGGGGCCGCAATGTCATCGAGCGCCAGTACGCGCACCTGAATCAATGGCGGGGCCTGGCGACCCGGTACGACAAGTACGCGACCGTCTACCGGGCTGCCGTGGTGCCGAACGCGGTGCTTGCGTGGTCGAAGCTATTGTCAGACACGCTGAAGCGCCCTGGGTTTCGTTCCGACCTACTTCCTCAAGGAGGATCGGACCATGCCCCAGAAGTACAGCCCCGAGTTCAAGGCGAAGGCATTGCAGCTCATCGAGGAGCGCATCCGCGCCG
>NZ_JBNFOB010000102.1:0-7712 GCF_057364565.1 Micrococcus sp. LASM2_SD2
GGCGCGGATGCGCTCCTCGATGAGCTGCAATGCCTTCGCCTTGAACTCGGGGCTGTACTTCTGGGGCATGGTCCGATCCTCCTTGAGGAAGTAGGTCGGAACGAAACCCAGGGCGCTTCACCCCCCATATTCGGTGCCGTGCAACCCGCAATATCCGTTCCGAAGGTGCCGGGAACAAGCCAGCCACCACAGGTGGAACCCGTCCGGCACCTGCTGAGACCCCGGCCCACCCCGCCGACTCCCCCACAAACACCGGGCCGCGGTCCGGAACCTGTGTCCGGACCGCAGCCCTGCTGATGATTCGTCGATGCGCTCAGTGCACCTGGACTGCCCTCACATGCCGAGGCGATGCAGGTGCTTCGGGTCCCGCTGCCAGTCCCGCGCCACCTTGACCCTGAGATCCAAATAGACGGGAGTTCCGAGCATCCTTTCGATTCCGGCGCGGGCGTCCTGCCCGATCTTGCGCAGGCGCGCACCCTTCTTGCCGATGATGATGCCCTTCTGGCTGTCCCGCTCCACGTAGAGCGAGGCCCAGACGTCCACGAGCGGCCTGTCCTTCGGCCGGTCCTCGCGCGGCGCCATCTCCTCCACCACCACGGCCACAGAGTGCGGCAGCTCGTCCCGCACGTCCTCCAGTGCGGCTTCACGGATCAGCTCGGCGACCATGATGGCCTCCGGCTCATCCGTCAGCTCCCCGTCCGGATAGAGCGGCGGCCCCTTCGGCAGCAGCTCGTGGAGGACCTTCTCCACGTCCTCCACCTGCCGGCCCTCCACGGCGGACACCGGTACCACCGCACGGAAGCCCTCACCCTTGTTCTCCGGGCCGATAACCTGGTCCCCCAGGGCCGTGACGGCCAGCAGCTGCTCGGCCAGCTGCTGTGGGGAGACCTTGTCCGTCTTGGTCACGATCGCCACTACCGGCGTCCGTTTCAGGTAGCTCAGCTGCTGCGCGATGAACCGGTCCCCCGGGCCGATCGACTCGTCCGCGGGGATGCACATGCCCACGGCGTCCACCTCATTGAGGGTCTCCGCCACCAGGTCGTTCAGCCGCTCGCCCAGAAGCGTGCGGGGACGGTGCAGGCCCGGGGTGTCCACGAGCACGAGCTGGAAGTCCTCGCGGTGGACGATCCCGCGGATGGTGTGGCGCGTGGTCTGGGGCTTGGAGGAGGTGATCGCCACCTTCTCCCCCACCAGCGCGTTGGTCAGCGTGGACTTGCCGGCGTTCGGCCGGCCCACCAGCGAGACGAAGCCGGAACGGAAGTCCGGGTCCACCTCGCTGAGATCCAGCAATGGGGCCTCGTTCTCCCCGTCCCTGCCTCGGCGGCTCATGCGTGCTCCTTCGTATGCTTCTCCGCCGCATCGGCGTCCTGCTCGTCGTCCTCCCGATGGCGGAAGCGCAGCGGGCGGTCCTCGGTCTCGGTCACACGCAGCCGGGAGATGCGGTTGCGCCGCGGCTCCAGGGAGTCGGCGTGCAGGATGATGCCCTGCACCGTCACCTCGGAGCCCTGAATCGGCACCCGGCCCAGGTGCTTGGCCAGCAGGCCGCCCAGGGTGTCCACGTCCTCCTCGTCGTCCAGGTCCACGTCGAACTCCTCGGCGAAGTCCGAGACGTTCATGCGGGCGTCCACGGAGTAGACGCCGTCCGCGATCCTCTCCACCTCGGGGTGCTCGTGGCGGTCGTCCTCGTCGTAGATCTCACCCACGATCTCCTCGATCAGGTCCTCGAGGGTCACCAGGCCGGCCGTGCCGCCGTACTCGTCCACCACGATCGCCACGTGCGTGGACTCACGCTGCAGCTCCTGCAGCAGGGACGCCACGGACTTGGACTCCGGCACGAAGCGCACATCCCGCATGCGTGCGGACACCGGCTGGGACTCGTCCGCCCCCTCACGGTGCAGGGCACGGGTCACGTCCTTCATGTAGAGCATGCCGCGCACGTCGTCCGAGTCCTCGCCGATCACCGGCACACGGGAGAAGCCCGAGCGCAGGAACAGCTGCATGGACTGGCGCAGCGTGTGGTCCTGGTCGATGGTCACCACATCGGTGCGCGGCACCATCACCGCACGCACGAGGGTGTCCCCCATGTTGAAGACAGACTGGATGAGCTCGGCCTCGGAGTCGGCGAGGATGTCCGCGTCATGGGCGCGGGCCACCACCTCGCGCAGGTGCCGCTCCTCGAAGTCGTCCTCCTCGTCCACCTCGAGCTCCGGGCGGCGGCGGTCCCGGCCGAGCTGGCCGGACAGCGGACCCAGGGCCTTGGTCAGGCCGCGGACCAGGCCACCGGTGCGCTTGGCCACGGCGGCCTCGTTGCGGGAGCCGATCGGCCGGGGGGACCACACCCCGAGCAGGCCGGCGGCCAGCATCACCAGGACGGCGGAGGACAGCAGGGCGGACCAGGTGGCCCCGGTGAACTCGACCATCGCGATGGTGATGCACACGGCGGCCAGGGACTCGGTCAGCAGCCGCCAGAACCGCAGGGAGCCCAGGTGCACCGGCAGCTCGGCCAGCACGTCCAGGGCGGTGGACTTCCCGCTGGTGCGGGCGATCTCCTCGGCGTCCTTGCGGGAGAGGTAGGTGAACGCCGACTCCGCCAGCGCCAGCACCCAGGTGAGGGTGATGAACAGGACGAAGGCGACGACCAGGATGACAGGGGTGATCACGGCAGCGGGTCAGTCCTCGATGGTCGGTGCGGGGGCGGGACGGCCGAGGACCTCGGAGACCAGACGGTCCTGCAGCGCGAACATCTCCGCACGCTCGTCCTCCTCCATGTGGTCGTGGCCGAGCAGGTGGAGCATGCCGTGCGTGAGCAGCAGCATCAGCTCGTCGTCACGGGAGTGGCCGCCGCGAGCGGCCTGCTCGGCGGCCACCTCGGGGCAGAGGACCACGTCTCCGAGCACACCCTCGGACGGGGCGGACTCGGTGCCGGGGGTGAGCTCGTCCATGGGCAGGCTCATCACGTCAGTGGGGCCCTCCAGGTCCATCCACTCCACGTGCAGCTCCGCCATGCGGGCGGCGTCCACCACGGTCACGGCGGTCTCGGCCTGCGGGTGGATGTGTAGGCGCGCGTAGACGTGCCGGGCCATGGCCAGCAGGTCCTCCACCGGCACCTCGATGCCGGACTCGTTCACGATCTCAACGGCCACGGCCCCTCCTTCCGGACTGGGTCCCGCGGCCGGTCTCCGGGCGCAGGGTGTCATAGGCGTCCACGATCGCGGTCACCAGCCGGTGGCGCACCACGTCCGAGGAGTCGAAGCGGATCATCTCGATCCCGTCCACGCCCTCCAGGACCTCCACGGCCTGGGCCAGGCCGGAGGCCGTGCCGCGCGGCAGGTCCACCTGGGAGGTGTCCCCGGTGATGACCATGTGCGCGCCGAAGCCCAGACGGGTGAGGAACATCTTCATCTGCTCGCCGGTGGTGTTCTGGGCCTCGTCCAGGATCACGAAGGCGTCGTTGAGCGTGCGTCCGCGCATGTAGGCCAGCGGGGCGACTTCGATGGTCCCGGCCTCCATCAGACGCGGGATGGACTCGGGCTCGACCATGTCATGCAGCGCGTCATAGAGCGGGCGCAGGTACGGGTCGATCTTCTCGGACAGCCCGCCGGGCAGGTAGCCGAGGTTCTCCCCGGCCTCCACCGCGGGGCGGGTGAGGATGATGCGGTTGACCTCCTTGGCCTGCAGCGCCTGCACGGCCTTGGCCATGGCCAGGTAGGTCTTGCCGGTGCCGGCCGGGCCGATGCCGAACACTATCGTGGAGCGGTCGATCGCGTCCACGTACTCCTGCTGGTTCACGGTCTTCGCCCGGATCTTGCGTCCGCGGCCGGACAGGATCGACTCGCGGGAGGCCGAGGAGGCCGGCGCACGCCCGCCGCGCACGAGGGTGACCACCTGCTCCATGGTGTCCGCGGTGACCGGGATGTCCCGGTGCGCGATGCCCCGCAGGTCCTCCACGATCCGCCGGACCGCGGCGGCGTCGGCCGGCGGCCCGTCCAGCCCCAGCTCCTGGTCGCGGACGGACACCTCCACGCGCGGGTAGACACCGGCGAGGATCCGCAGCAGCGCGTCCTGCGGGCCCAGCGTGCGGACCATCAGGTCCGGGGACGCGAAGTGGACGCTGTGGTGGCCGGTGGGGTCGGTGGGCCGGGTCTCGGCGTGGGCGGACGTCACGATGGGGTTCATCACCTCGGGGTTCGCAGTGCTGCTGGTCGGTCGTGCGGGGCGCTCGCGCCGTGGCGGCGGTGCGCGTTCGGTGGCCAGTCTACGTCCGTCACCAGCGTCCGAGCAGGTGCTGGAGGACGGCGATCGCGGCCGGTCCGGCGGTCGAGGAGCGCAGCACGTGCGGGCCCAGCAGCCGCAGCTGCGCCCCGGCGTCCACCAGCGCCTGCAGCTCGGCGGCGGAGATCCCGCCCTCCGGTCCCACCACCAGCACGATCCGCTCCGCCCGGGCCCAGTCCGCCGCATCGGCGGCGGTGATCCCCTGCGTCCCGTCCTCATGGAACACCACGACGACGGCCCCCTCCTCCACGAGCTCCCTCACCGTGGTGCCGGTGACGGTGGGCTCCAGGACGGGCACGCGTGCCCTGCGGGCCTGCTTGGCCGCGGCGTGCAGGGCGTCGGCCCACTTCTGTCGGGCCTTAGCCTCCTTCGGGCCGCGCCACCGCACGATCGCGCGCTCGGACTCCCACGGGACGACGGCGTCCACGCCGAGCTCGGTGGCCGTCTGCACGGCGAGGGTGTCCCGGTCCCCCTTCGCCAGGGCCTGCACGAGCACGAGCTCAGGGCGCTGCGCCGGGGTGTCCTCCACCTGCTCCACCGTCACCGTGACGGCGTCCCTGTCCGCGGTGTCCACGGTGCCGTGCGCGCGCCGGCCACGGGTGTCCGCCACCAGGATCGGATCCCCCGGGCCCAGGCGCATGGCACCGCCGGCGTGACGGGCCTCGGCACCGGTGAGCGTCACCGTGGTGCCGGGACGGGTGCCGTCCAGGTCCCCGGGCGCGGCGTAGAACAGGTGGGCGGTCACGTCAGAGGTTCTTCAGGTTCTCGCGGATGCGGGCGAACATGGACTTCTGGTGCTTGGCCCCGTGCACGACCTCCTCGCCGCGCAGCTCGGCCAGCCGCTCCATGAGCTCCCGCTGCTCCGAGGTGAGGTCCGTGGGGGTGGCCACCAGGACGTTCACGCGCAGGTCGCCGCGGCCGGCACCGCGCAGCCGACCGACGCCCAGGCCCTTGAGCACCTCTACATGCCCGGGCTGGGTGCCCTCCTCCAGGGTGACGGTCTGCTCGCCGTCCAGGGTCTCCAGGGTGATCGTCGTGCCGAGGGCGGCAGCCGCCATGGGGACGGTCACGGTGGTGGTCAGGTCGTCACGGTCGCGGGAGAACGTGGCGTCCGGGGCCACCACGATCTCCACGTAGAGGTCGCCGTTCGGCCCTCCGCCGGGGCCGGCCTCGCCGCGGCCGGCCAGGTGGATGCGCGTGCCGGTGTCCACGCCGGCCGGGACCTTGATGGTCAGCGGCTTCTGGGCCCGGACACGGCCCTGGCCGTGGCATTCGTGGCACGGGCTCGGCAGCGTGGTGCCCATCCCCTGGCAGCCCGGGCAGGCCTCCGTGGTCATGATCGTGCCGAGCACGGACCGGACCGGACGCTGGATCATGCCCTGGCCGTGGCAGGTGGAGCAGGTCTCCGGGGAGGTGCCCGGCTGGCAGCAGGACCCGTGGCAGGTCTCGCAGGTCACCGCGGTGTCCACCTGCAGGGTGTGCTCGGCGCCGAAGACGGCGTCCTTCAGCGAGATCTGCGCGCGGATCTGGGCGTCCTGGCCGCGCCGGGTGCGGGAAGCCGGGCCGCGCTGGCCGCCGGCCGCCCCCATAAACGTCTCGAAGATGTCCGCGAAGCCGAAGCCCCCGGCACCCTGGCCGAATCCGCCGCTGAAGCCGCCGAACCCGGCATTGCCGTTCTCATTGCCCGTGGAGTCGTAGTTGCGCCGCTTCTCCGGATCGCTCAGCACCTGGAAGGCGTGGGAGATCTGCTTGAAGCGGTCGGCGGCCTCCTCGCCCGGATTCACGTCCGGGTGGTACTTGCGGGCCAGCTTCCGGTACGCGCGGCGGATCTCCTCCTGGGAGGCGTCGCGGGACAGGCCGAGCGTCTCGTAGTGGTCGGACACGGTGGGGACTCTTCCTTCCAGAAGACTTCAGGTGAGGGTCGATGCGGGGCTGAGGGGCCGTCGTCGGGAAGCGGTGTGCCGCTCCGCCGGGACGGCGGGCCTCAGGTGGTGAGGATCCGGGAGAGGTAGCGGGCGATCGCACGGACCGCGGCCATGGTGCCCGGATAGTCCATGCGGGTAGGGCCCACCACGCCGAGCTTGGCCACGGCGCCGGGCCCGTAGGAGGCGGCCACCACCGAGGTGTCCGCCAGCGAGCCGGCGTTCTCCGAACCGATGCGCACCGAGAGGCCGCGGACGTCCTGCTCCATCTCCGTGAGCAGGCGGAGCAGGACGACCTGCTCCTCCAGCGCCTCCAGGATGGGGCCGATGGTCTGCGGGAAGTCCCCGTGCGTGCGGGCCAGGTTCGCGGTGCCGGCCATGACGATGCGGTCCTGGCGGCCGGCCTCCAGCAACTGGCCGATCGCCGCGGTCAGCGTGTCCACCAGGGGCCGGTCCTGCGGCGGGACGGACAGCGCCACCGTCTCCAGCACGGCGGCCGCCTGGGTGGGCGTCAGCCCGTCCAGAGACTGCAGCAGCAGCTGCTTGAGCGCGGCGAGGGTCGGCTCGGAGGCGTCCTGCTCGGTGGCGACGACCCGCTGGTCCACCCGCCCGGTGGAGAGGATCAGGACCACCAGCACCCGGTGCGGGGCCAGGGACACCAGCTCCAGATGGCGCACGGTGGAGCCGTCCTCATGCGGGAACTGGGCGATGGCCACCTGCTGCGTCAGCTGCGCCAGCAGCCGCACCGCGTTGTCCATCATGTGCTCCATGTCCGCCTCCGGCTCCAGCAGCGCCTTCACGGCGCGACGCTCGGCGGCCGAGAGCGGCTTCACCTCGGAGATGCGGTCCACGAACACGCGGTAGCCCTTGTCCGTGGGGATGCGGCCGGCCGAGGTGTGCGGGGCCGTGATCAGCCCCTCCTCCTCCAGCGCGGCCATGTCATTGCGGACCGTGGCCGAGGAGACGTCGAGGCCGTGGCGCTCCACGAGCGCCTTGGAGCCCACCGGCTCCCGCAGGGCCACGTAGTCCTCCACGATGGCCTGCAGCACCTGCATGCGGCGCGGCTGTTCGCTCATGTGGATCGGACTCCTTCCCTGCTTCGCTGGCACTCTCCGGACTCAAGTGCTGATCCTACGGCGATCCGGCCGCGAGTTCACGGCGGGTCGGCGCGGGTTCGCTCACAGCGGGCAGCCCGGTGGCTAGGGTGCTGACCCATGGACTGGAGCAGCTGGGGACCCGGACCCGCCGACGCGCTGAAGCGCCCCGCCCGGAAGCAGGCGAAGACGGTCGGCGCCGCGCCGGGCACCGTGGTGGAGGACGTCTCCACCGGGTTCGTGGGCGCCGTGATCCGCGTGGAACGGGCCGGCGGCGTCCACGTGGTGGTGCTGGAGGACCGCCGCGGACGGCGCAAGTCCTTCCCGCTCGGCGTCGGGTTCTGGATCGACGGCGAGCCCGTGGTCCTGGTCCCGGCCGAGCGTGCCGCCGGCCCCGGTGCAGCGGGCCCCCCGCAGCGCACGG
>NZ_JBNFOB010000103.1:0-7662 GCF_057364565.1 Micrococcus sp. LASM2_SD2
GGCCGGGGCGGCCGCGGCAGGGGTGAGGGGCGTGCCGGGCTTCACCGCCGCCGGGGACGGCGCGGCGGGCTTGGCCTCGGCCTTCTCCGACTCCGCGGTCTGCACGGACCCCTCGGCGTCGGCGTCCTGCGCGGATGTCTCGGAACCGGTCTGCTCGACCTCGGCGGCCTTCGTGGACTCGGTGGCGGGTTCGGCGGCAGTCGGCACGGCGGCGTCGGGGGCCTCCCTCGGTTCGGTGGCGGCCTGCTCTGCCGGAGACTGGACGGACTCTGCGGTCTCGGCACCCTCGGCGGCGTCGGTGGTCGGCTGCTGGTCGTCGGACTGCTGATTCTCAGTGGTCACCGCTGGAACTCTCCCTGAACGGGCCCGCCTCGCACGCGCGTGTGTCCAAGGCGGGTCGGGATGGACACGAACAGGCCAAGCCTAGCCGCGAACGCGCGCCCGCGCGCCACCGGTCCCGGCGCGTCCCGCCGCCTAGACTGTGCGGGTCAGCCCCGTCCACGCGACGGTCCCGCCCCGAGACGAAGGAACCCCATGGCCCGCAAGTCCTCCCTGTCCGGCTTCCACGAGTGGCTCCCCGCCGAGCGCCTCGTCGAGCAGCATGTGCTGGACACGCTGCGCCGGACCTTCGAGCTGCACGGGTTCGCCGGGATCGAGACCCGCGCCGTGGAGACCCTGGGCCAGCTGCTGCGCAAGGGCGAGGTGGACAAGGAGGTCTACGCCGTCTCCCGTCTGGCCGAGGACCAGGAGGTGGCCGAGGGCGTGCGCGCCGCGAAGGCCCCGGACGACCCCAAGCGCCTGGCCCTGCACTTCGACCTCACCGTCCCCTTCGCCCGCTATGTGGTGGAGAACGCCGGCCACCTCGCCTTCCCGTTCCGCCGCTTCCAGATGCAGAAGGTCTGGCGCGGCGAACGCCCGCAGGAGGGGCGTGCCCGCGAGTTCACCCAGGCGGACATCGACATCGTCGGCGATGGCCAGCTGTCCCCGCGCTACGACGTGGACGTGGCCCTCGTGATGGCCGAGGCCCTCGGGGCCTTGCCGATCGGCGACTTCCTCATCCGCATCAACAACCGCAAGCTCGCCGAGGGCTTCTACCGCGGCATCGGCCTGACGGACACCGCCGGCGTGCTGCGGAACATCGACAAGCTCGAGAAGATCGGCGCCGAGGAGGTCTCCCGCCTGCTCCAGGAGGAGCTCGGCGCCAGCGCCGACCAGGCGCAGAAGGCCCTCGCCCTGGCGGCGATCCGCACCGAGGACACCTCCTTCGTGGAGCAGGTCCGGGCGCTGGGCGTCCAGGACGATCTGATGGAGGAGGGGCTCACCGAGCTCGAGGAGGTCATCGGCACGATGCACCGCCGCGCCCCGGGCCGGGCCGTCGCTGACCTCTCCATCGCCCGCGGCCTCGACTACTACACCGGCACCGTGTACGAGACCGTGCTGGTGGGCCACGAGCAGCTCGGCTCGATCTGCTCGGGCGGACGCTACGACGCCCTGGCCTCCAAGGGGAACCGGACCTTCCCGGGCGTCGGCCTGTCCATCGGCGTCACCCGTCTGGTGATGCGCATGCTCTCCCAGAAGATGGCCGTCGCCTCGCGCGCCGTGCCCACCGTGGTCTACGTGGCCCTGACCGCGGACGAGGACTGGTCGGCCGCCCAGGACGTGGCCGGGGTGCTGCGCGAGCGCGGCGTCGCCGCCGAGGTGGCCGTCACCGCGGAGAAGTTCGGCAAGCAGATCAAGTACGCGGACCGCCGCGGCATCCCGTTCGTCTGGTTCCTGGGTGCGGGGGAGTCCGGCCACGAGGTCAAGGACATCCGTTCCGGCGACCAGGTGCCCGCCGACCCGCAGACGTGGATGCCGCCGGCCGAGGACCTCGTCCCGCAGATCGAGGACCGCACCGGCCGCTGAGCCGGCCGCCGGGTCAGCGTCCGGCCCGGTAGTCGCCCTTGGCGCGCACGAACGCGCGTCCGCCGGCACCCACGAGGAACACGCCGAGCATGGCCAGCACGGACATCGGCGGCAGGGTGAAGGCCAGCACCAGGCACAGCACCAGGCCCAGGACGTTCACCGCACGCGGCACGCGCAGCGGCCGGGCGCCGGTGAGCGTCAGGGCGGACAGGTTCGCCACGGCGTAGTACACGAGCACGCCGAAGGAGCTGAAGCCCACCACCGTGAGGATGTCTGTGGCCAGCACCAGCAGTATCACCGCCGCGCCCACCACCGTCTGGCCGATCCAGGGAGTCTGCGCCGGGCCGCCGACCGTCGCCAGCGGGCGGGGCAGGTCGCCCTCTCGGGCCATGGCCAGGGCGGTCCGGGAGATGCCGGTCAGCAGGTTCAGCATGGCGCCCACGCACGCCAGGGCGCGGCCACCAGGGCCGCCCAGCCCCATCCGGTGCCGAGCGTGGCCTCCAGCGCCGCGCGCACCGGGGCCTGGGACAGCGCCAGCCCGCTCCCGCCCAGGGCACCGAGCAGACCGGCGGCCAGCAGCACGTAGAGCATCACCGTGAACGCCAGGGCGCCCAGCACCGCCCGGGGGATGGAGCGGCGCGGGTCGATGACCTCCTCGCCCATGGTGGCCACGCGCGCGTAGCCGGCGAAGGAGAAGAACAGCAGACCCGCGGCCATGAGCACGCCCAGCGCGGACGGATCCCCGAGCGCTTCCGTGCCTCCGGTCGCGGCACCGCCGTCGCCGAGGGCGAGCCCGGCCACCACGGCCAGGGCCAGGACCGCGAGGACCGGGATCAGGATCACCACCGTGACCTGGACGGTGCGGGTCGCACCCAGCACGGCCACCACGGTGAGCACCACGACGGCGGCGACGCCCACGATCCGGGCGAGCAGGCCGTCGTCGGGAAAGACATAGAGGCCCACGGTGGCCGCCATGGCGGCCACGGAGGCCGTCTTGCCGGTGACGAAGCCCCAGCCGGCCAGGAAGCCCGGCCACGGCCCCAGCTGCTCGCGGCCGTAGACGTACGTGCCGCCCGAGGCCGGGTACACGGTGGCCAGCTGCGCGGTGGACAGGGCGTTGCAGAACGCCACGAGCGCCGCCAGCCCGAGGGCCAGGTACAGGGCGCCGGCGTGGCCTCCGGTGAGCGCGGCGGCCAGGCCCAGGGCCGTGAAGGCACCGGCCCCGACCATCGATCCGACGCCGATCACGGTCGCCTGGGGCAGGGTGAGTGTGCGCTGCAGGGTGCCGGACACGGCAGTCCTCTCCCTCGGTGCGTTCGGTGGATGGGGTGCCGGTAGACTCGGGGCGGTCACACCCATGCCTGCATGCCTATCACAGCGGTGTGACGCGCCCCTGAACCCGCGACGACGTCCGGCGATCCCGGACGAGGAGGAACCCGTGCTTCGCACCCACACCCTCGGCGAGCTGAATGCCTCGCTCATCGGCCAGACCGTCACCGTCACCGGCTGGGTGGCCCGTCGCCGCGACCACGGCGGCGTGGCCTTCGTGGACCTGCGCGACCGCTCCGGCTTCGCCCAGATCGTCGTCCGCGACGAGGCCGACTTCGAGCCGTTGCGCAACGAGTGGGTCCTGAAGGTCACCGGCGTCGTCGAGCGCCGACCGGAGGGCAACGAGAACCCGAACCTGCCCTCGGGCGAGGTCGAGCTGATCGTGGACGAGCTGACGGTCCTCAACCGCGCCGCCGCCCTGCCGTTCCAGGTGGACGAGCACGTGGAGGTCGGCGAGGAGACCCGCCTGCGCCACCGCTACCTGGACCTGCGCCGCCCGCAGCCGGCCAAGATCATGGCCCTGCGCTCCGAGGCCAACCGCATCGCCCGCGAGCTGCTGCACTCCGAGGGATTCCTCGAGGTCGAGACCCCGACCCTGACCCGTTCCACCCCGGAGGGCGCCCGCGACTTCCTGGTCCCGGCCCGCCTCGCCCCCGGCTCCTGGTACGCCCTGCCGCAGTCCCCGCAGCTGTTCAAGCAGCTGCTGCAGGTCGGCGGCATCGAGAAGTACTACCAGCTGGCCCGCTGCTACCGCGACGAGGACTTCCGCGCCGACCGCCAGCCCGAGTTCACCCAGCTGGACATCGAGGCCTCCTTCGTGGAGCAGGACGACGTCATCGAGCTCGGCGAGAAGATCGTGCAGGCGCTCTGGGCGAAGGTCGGCGTGGACGTCGAGCTGCCGATCCGCCGCATGACCTACGACGAGGCCATGACCAAGTACGGCTCGGACAAGCCGGACCTGCGCTTCGGCCTGGAGCTGACCGACCTCACCGAGTACTTCAAGGACACCCCGTTCCGTGTGTTCCAGAACGAGTACGTCGGCGCCGTCGTGATGCCGGGCGGCGCCTCCCAGGCCCGCCGCACCCTCGATGCCTGGCAGGAGTGGGCCAAGCAGCGCGGCGCCAAGGGCCTGGCCTACGTGCTCGTCCAAGAGGACGGCACCCTCACCGGACCGGTGTCCAAGAACATCACCGACGAGGAGAAGGCCGGCCTGGCCGCCGCCACCGGCGCGAACCCGGGCGACTGCATCTTCTTCGCCGCCGGCTCGCCGAAGGAGTCGCGCGCCCTGCTCGGTGCCGCCCGCGTGGAGATCGGCCGCCGCTGCGGCCTGTTCAAGGACGCCGGTCCGGACGTGCCCGTGAACGAGGCCGACTGGTCCTTCGTGTGGGTCGTGGACGCCCCGATGTTCGAGCCGGCCGCGGACGCGGTGGCCTCGGGCGACGTGGCCGTCGGCTCCGGCACGTGGACCGCCGTGCACCACGCCTTCACCTCGCCGAAGCCCGAGTTCATGGACACCTTCGACACGGACCCGGGCACCGCCCTGGCCTACGCCTACGACATCGTCTGCAACGGCAACGAGATCGGCGGCGGCTCCATCCGTATCCACGACCAGGACGTGCAGAAGCGCGTGTTCGAGGTCATGGGCCTGTCCGAGCAGGACGCGCACGAGAAGTTCGGCTTCCTGCTCGAGGGCTTCAAGTTCGGCGCTCCGCCGCACGGCGGCATCGCCTTCGGCTGGGACCGTGTGGTCGCCCTGCTCTCCGGCACCGACTCGATCCGCGAGGTCATCGCGTTCCCGAAGACCGGCGGCGGCTTCGATCCGCTGACCGCCGCCCCGGCCCCGATCACCGCGCAGCAGCGCAAGGAGGCCGGCGTGGACGCCAAGCCGGAGGACAAGAAGTCCGCCGGCGAGAAGAAGTCCGCCGGCGAGAAGGAGGCCGCCGCCGAGGCCGGCGACAAGGGAGCCGAGAAGGGCGCGGCGCAGGCCTGATCCGGCTGCGCTGAGCCTCCCGGTCCACTGCTGTCCTGCATACGGCCGCTCTCAGGACGATTCCTCGTCTGAGAGCGGCCGGCTGCGTGACGGCAACGGGAGGGGGCCGTCGTGGCGTGCGTCGTCCGTGCCGCTCACCTCACTCACGGCTCAGCCCACCACGCACCCCTCAGCCCCGGCGCGGCCCCTTCAGCTCATCGGAGTCCACGATCAGCGTGAACGGCCCGGAGTTCGTCAGCGAGACCTCCATCTGGGCCCCGAACACGCCGCGCTCCACGTGCACGCCGGCGGCTTCGAGCTCGGCCATGAATCGCTCGTACAGCGGCCAGGCCGCCTCGCCCTTGGCCGAGCGGGTCCAGGACGGCCGCCGTCCCCTGCGCACGTCCCCGTAGAGGGTGAACTGGCTGATCACCAGGGCCGGCGCCTCGGCCGTGAGCAGGGACCTCTCGTCCTCGAGCATCCGCAGCCCGGCCACCTTCTGCGCCACCTGCACGGCCTCGGCCTCCGTGTCCTCCACGGACACGCCCAGCAGGACCACCAGGCCCTCGCCCTCGAAGCCGCCCACCTCCTCGTCGGCGACGGTCACGGACGCGGAATCGGCTCTCTGGCATACGGCTCGCATGGGCACCACGCTCGCACGGCCCGCCCCCCCGGTTCCCCTCGTGGAAGACGAACGACGACGGGGCGCACCTGACAGCGTCAGGTGCGCCCCGCCGTCGGGAAGCCCTTCGGCGCTTCCGAGCCGGGCAGGCTCCCCGGGACCGGTCACCTCCGGATCGGGTTCACCTCGTAGACGGTGGTGGAGCCGGAGACCTCGTTGGCCACGATCAGCAGCGCGGTGCCGGAGGGGGAGTCGGAGGCCGGGACGAACTGCAGGCCCTCGGCGCCCATGTCGCCCAGGCCGGCCTCGGCGTCCTCGCCCTCGGCGTCCCAGTTGCGCTCGTTGACGTAGTCCACGAAGGTCGCGGCGGTCGGGTCGGTGATGTCGAAGACCATCACGCCGCCGATGCGCTCCAGGCCGAGGAACGCGTAGGTGCGGCCCTGGACCTGGCCGACCACCACGGACTCGGGCTCGGGGCCCTTGTCGTCGGAGCGCGCGTCGAAGGACGGGGTCTCGTCGTTGTTCGCGTTGAAGGCGTGCTCCGGGAGCTCGCCGGCGGCGATCAGGTCCGCGATGGTCTGCTCCACCAGACCGGCGGAGTCGAAGAGGCGCTCCCCGTCTGCGGTGTAGATGGAGAAGCCGCGGCCGCCCAGGGTGTGCAGCTGGGAGTAGCACTGACGCTGCTCATCCCAGCCGAGGTCGGTGAGGACGTTCAGGCGGCCGAGGTTCTCGTTCTCCTGCAGCTCGTCGGCGTCCGGGTACTCGGCGGCGCACAGCTCGAGGTCCTTGACGCGCTCGGTGTCCACGTAGTCGCCCCATTCGCGGGAGTCGCCCTCGTTGGCGGTGAGCACGAGGTCCTGGCCGCGGTGGCGGTAGACGTCGATGCCGTCCGGCATCGGGACGCCGAGCACCGGCCAGTGGCGCAGGTCGATCGCGTCGTCCTTGTTGGAGGCGTCGAACGTGCCGTCGGTGGACCAGTCGGTGAGCTGCAGGGCCCAGAAGTCCTTCAGGGAGGCGGACTTCAGGTCCACGGCCACCACGGCGTTGGCCTCCTGCACGGAGACGTAGGCGGTGCGGCCGGTCGGGTCGATGGTCACGTACTCCGGCTCGAGGTTGCGGGCCACGTAGCCCGCGTCCGGCTGGTCGGCCGGGGTCTGCACGTCCGGGCCGAACACGCGCACGCCCTCGGGCAGCTCGGCGCCCTCGTCGTAGGCGCGGAAGTCCACGATGCGCACGGAGTCCTGGGTCAGGCGGGAGAACTGCTGCACGTTCTTCGGGACGGTGATCACGGAGATGGTGCCCTCCGGGTCCACGGAGAAGTCGTCCGCCGGCTCGCCCTCGTTGGCGACCACGGCGTAGCCGCCGGAGAAGGCCACCGAGTCCGGCAGGGCGCCCACGCGGACGGCGCCGAGCGGGGCCAGGGTCTCGGTGTCGAAGAAGGCGACCCAGCCGAGGTCGGTCTTGACCGGCGCCTGCACGGCGACGGCCATGATGCCGTCGTGGACGGCCACGGAGTTCACGGTGGCGCCGGTGCCGATCACGGAGCTGTCGGCGGCCTGCACGCCGGCCATCTCGAGGGTGGTGGAGTAGGTCGGGGCGGCGTCGCCGTCCACGTGCAGCACGTCCACCGCGCCCTTCTCCGCGTTGACCACGAAGAGGCGGTCGGTGGAGGCGTCGAACGCCGGGATCTCGGCGGCGGACTCGTCGAAGACGCCGGTCTCGTGGGTGCCGGCCGGGGTCAGCTCCACGGTCTTGCCGGAGGGGTTGGCCTGCGCGCCGTGGCCGGCGTGGTCCCTTCTGGGCGGCGGCGGAGTGCGGGGCCGGGGCGGCGCCGGTG
>NZ_JBNFOB010000104.1:0-7617 GCF_057364565.1 Micrococcus sp. LASM2_SD2
GTTGGGCGTAGGTCTTGGTTGATTCGTTGGCAGGGAAGGACGGGGTAAGCCGTTGTCCGTTGTCACGACCAGTCTCATCCTGGCAGGGGGAGGGGGGGGGCGCGGTAGCGTGGAGACCGTGAACTGGCATGAGCAGATCCGGGCGGGCTTCGACCTGGAGACCACCGGACGGGACCCCTCGAAGGCACTGATCGTCACGGCGACGATCGTCATGGTCGACGGCGAGGGCACAGCCCGATCGTCCGCCGAGTGGCTGCTGGACCCGGGCGTGCCGATCCCGGAGGAGGCCGCCGAGGTCCACGGTGTCACCACCGCCAGGGCCCAGGCCGAGGGGATGCCCGCCGCACAGGGCATCACGGAGATCCTCGAGACGCTGCGGGACCTCTTCCGCGCCGGGATCCCGGTCATCGCGTTCAACGGGGTGTACGACTTCACCGTGATGGACCGTGAGGCCCGGCGCACGGGCTGACGCCCCTGGACCCGAAGCCGGTGCTGGACCCGTTCGTGCTGGACCGCCAGATGGACCGCTTCCGCAAGGGCAAGCGCACCCTGTCCGTGGTCTCGGAGCACTACGGCGTCACCCTGGAGAACGCCCACACCTCGGCGGCGGACGCCCTCGCCGGCGTCCACGTCGCAGACGCCCTCGCCCGCACGTACGACAGGCTGCGCATCGACCCCGCCGAGCTGCACGAGCGGCAGGTGACCTGGAAGGCCGAGCAGGCCGCCAGCTTCGAGGAGTACCTGCGCCGTAAGGACCCGCAGGCCACCGTGTCCCGCGCCTGGCCGGTCGAGCCGCAGGCCTGACCCGCCGCAGGACGGGAATTGTGACGCCATGTGACGTCGCTGTCGGAGAGGGAGGCCACAGCGGCCTGTCCGCGCGGCGCCCCCGCCCCCTTCCGGTGCTTTACTGCTCTACGTCGAGTACGCGTCGTGGGCACCACCCCCGCCCGCGACGCCCGCCCATCTGGAGCGGCTGAGAGACCTGGCTCTGTGACGCCGCAGCAACCACGTCCCCGATCGGGACGCAGGTGCTACCGCCAGGACCGATGGAAGGAAGACGCATGTCTCACAGCGCTGCCGTGCCCGCGCATCACACGCCCGGCACCGGCCCCTCCCCTGCCTCCGGCACCACCCCTGCCGGCGGACGCCGTGCCGCCGCCCCGATGATCTCGGTGCGGGACCTGACCAAGACGTTCACCCAGGGGTCCCGCACGGTCGAGGCCCTGCGCGGCGTCTCACTGGACGTCCCGGCCGGTTCGATCCACGGCATCATCGGCCACTCCGGCGCCGGCAAGTCCACGCTGGTGCGCTGCCTGACGATGCTCGAGAAGCCGACCTCCGGGGCCGTCGAGGTCAACGGCCTGGACCTGGCCTCCGTGTCCGCCGGCGACCTGCTCAAGGCCCGCCGACGCATCGGCATGGTGTTCCAACACGCCAACCTGTTCCACTCCCGCACCGTCCGTGACAACGTGGCGTATCCGCTCGAGGTCACCGGTGCGAAGGCCGCCGCCCGCCGCACCCGCGCCGACGAGCTCCTGGCACTCGTGGGTCTGGAGGGCTTCGCGGACTCGTACCCGGCCCAGCTCTCCGGCGGCCAGCGCCAGCGTGTGGGCATCGCCCGCGCTCTGGCCTCGGACCCGGACGTGCTGCTCTGCGACGAGCCGACCTCCGCCCTCGACCCGTCCACCACGGACGGCATCCTGGACCTCATCGCGGACCTGTCCTCCCGCCTCGGCCTGACCGTCCTGGTCATCACCCACGAGATGCACGTGGTCAAGCGCCTGTGCCACTCGGTCTCCCTGCTGGACGCGGGACGGATCGTGGAGTCCGGAGACCTGGCCTCCGTGGCCGCGGACCTCGACTCCCGCCTCTCGTCCGCCCTGCTGCCGCTGCCGGCCTCGGCACTGGCCCACGGCGGCCTGCTGCTGGAGACCCTGGCCACCGGTGAGGCCGCCGCCGTCCCGGTGTCCCGGCTCGTGGAGCGCGGTGCCGGTGCCGATGTGGAGCTGCTCGCGGGCTCCGTGGAGGACCTCGCCGGCCGCCGCTTCGCCCACCACCTGCTCCGCCTGCCGGACACGGTGGACCCGGACAGCGTGATCGCGGACCTGCAGCCGCACGGCGTCCGTGCCCGCCTGCGCACCCGTGCCGAGCTGGCCGACGCACAGTCCCATGCCGACGGCTTCGGAGGTGCGCAGTGACCTGGCCGACCGACCTTTTCTCCAACCCGGCCCTGACCACGGCCCTGCCCGAGGCGATCGTGGAGACCCTGCTGATGGTCGTGATCTCGGGCGTGGCCACGGTGCTCATCGGCGGCGCACTCGGTGTGCTGCTACACATCGGCCGCCCCGGCGGCCTGCGCCCTCTGCCGGGCGTGTATCCGATCCTGTCCGGCGTGATCGTGAACATCACCCGTTCGATCCCGTACGCCATCCTCATGGTCGCCCTGATCCCGTTCACCGCGTGGCTCGTGGGCACCTCGATCGGTCCGATCGCCGCGTGCGTCTCCCTGACCATCGGCACCGCCCCCTTCTTCGCCCGCCTCGTGGAGGCCGCCCTGCGCGAGGTCCCGTCCGGCACCGTGGACGCCGCCCAGGTCATGGGCTCCTCACGCCGGCATATCGTGCAGAAGGTGCTGCTGCCTGAGGCCCTGCCCGGACTGGTCGCGGCGATCACCACCACCCTGGTGACCCTCGTGGGCTACTCCGCCATGGCCGGCCTGATCGGCGGCGGCGGCCTCGGACGCCTTGCGTACAACTACGGCTACCAGCGCTTCGACACCGGTGTGATGGTCGTGACCATCGTGGTCATGGTGATCCTCGTCCAGCTGATCCAGTGGATCGGCGACCTCGTCGTCCGCCGGGTCGACCACCGCTGACCCCTCGGCGCTCCTCCTCCCCCTCCGCCCCCGCTCCGCGCCCCCGCACCCGGGCCGCCCTCCCGAAAGGAACCACCATGTCCCGCACCACCACCTCCCTCACCCGTCGTGTCGCCCTCGGGCTGGGCGGCGTCGCCCTGGCCTCCGTGCTCGCCGGCTGCGGCGCCTCCGGCGGCGCCGACACCGCCGAGCCGAACCCGGACAAGCCGGTCGTCGTGAAGGTCGGCGCCAACCCGGTGCCGCATGCCCGCGTCCTCGAGTTCGTGGACCAGAACCTGGCCCAGGAGGCCGGCATCGACCTGGAGATCCAGGAGTTCGACGACTACCAGCAGCCCAACATCTCGCTCGACGAGGGCTCGATCGACGCGAACTACTACATGCATGAGCCGTTCTTCGACGCCCAGGTCGAGGAGAAGGGCTACGAGTTCGAGCACGGCGAGGGCGTGCACATCGAGCCGTACGCCGCGTTCTCGAAGAAGCACGATAAGGCCGGGGACATCCCGGAGGGTGCCACGGTCGCCATCACCAACGACCCGGGCAACCAGCCGCGTGCCCTGAAGCTGCTGGAGAAGAACGGCCTGCTGAAGGACATCGAGGACGACTCGGCCGCGCTGACCCTCACCGAGGAGCAGAACCCGAAGAAGCTGAAGTTCGAGGAGAACAACCCGGAGATCCTCGTGCAGATCGCCCAGGACCCGAAGATCGACCTGGCGATCATCAACGGCAACTACATCCTGCAGGCGGGCATGTCCACGGACGACGCCCTGTTCGTGGAGGACGCCAAGGACTCCCCGTACGCCAACTTCCTCGCCTGGCGCACCGGGGAGAACACCCCGGCCATCCAGAAGCTGGACGAGCTGCTGCACTCGGACGAGGTCAAGCAGTACATGGAGGAGACCTGGCCGAACGGCGACGTCACGCCCGCGTTCTGATCCGCTGAGCCGGCGGGCCCGGAGGCGGCGTCGGGCCCATTGCTGTCCTGCAGATGGCCGTTCTCAGGTCGAATCGGGCCGTGAGAGCGGCCGTGTGCAGGACAGCAACGTCGGGCGGCACTGCGCAGCCCGCCCGGACCTACGACGACGGCGCCCCACCTCAACGAGGTGGGGCGCAGTGCGTCTGTGGTCGGTTCGGCCGGACCTGACCGGTCAGCTCTGCGGGGTCGCCTTCGCGGCGGCCTCGGCGGCGGCCGGCAGCGCGTCGAGGACGTGCTGGACGGCGGCGTCGTCGTGGGCGGCGGAGACGAACCAGGCCTCGAACACCGAGGGTGGCAGGTACACACCGGAGGCCAGCATGGACTGGAAGAACGGGGCGTGGCGGAAGACCTCCTGGCCCTGAGCGGCGGCGTAGTCCTTCACGCCGTGCGCCGAGGTGCCGAAGGCGACAGAGAACAGGGTGCCTGCGCGCTGGATGGAATGGTCCACACCCGCGGCGGACAGCGCCGAGGTCAGGCCCTCGCGGATCGCGTCCGAGGCGGCGGCCACGCGGGCGTAGGCGGCCTCGTCGGCGTTCGCGAGGGTCGCGTGGCCGGCGGCCATCGCGACCGGGTTCCCGGAGAGCGTTCCGGCCTGGTACACCGGGCCGAGCGGGGCCAGGTGCTCCATGATCTCGGCGGAGCCGCCGAGGCCGGCGGTGGGCAGGCCGCCGCCGATCACCTTGCCGAAGCACCAGATGTCCGGGGTCCAGCCCTCGACCTCGCCGGACAGGCCCCAGCCGCCGGTGGCGGTGGCGCGGAAGCCGGTGAGGACCTCGTCCCAGATGAGCAGGGCACCGTGCTTGGCGGTGATCTCGCGGAGGAACCGGTTGAAGCCGTCGGCGGGCTCCACCACACCCATGTTGCAGGGCACGGCCTCGGTGATCACGGCGGCGATCCGCTCCCCGTGCTCGGCGAAGACGGCCTCGAGCGCCTCGGGCGAGTTGTAGTCCACCACGATCGTCTCGGAGGCGGCGGCCTCGGTGACGCCCGCGGAGCCCGGCAGGGCCTGGGTGGCGACACCGGAGCCGGCGGCGGCGAGCAGGCCGTCCGAATGGCCGTGGTAGCAGCCGGCGAACTTCACGATCAGGTTCCGCCCGGTGACGCCGCGGGCCAGGCGCAGGGCGGTCATGGTGGCCTCGGTGCCGGTGGACACGAAGCGCACGCGCTCGACCGGCAGGCGGGAGGTGATCAGCTCGGCCAGCCGGGTCTCGCCCTCCACGGAGGTGCCGAAGGACAGGCCCGCGTCCACGGCCTGGTGCACGGCCTCCACCACGGCGGGGTGCTGGTGGCCCAGGAGCATCGGGCCCCAGGAGCAGACGAGGTCCACGTAGCGGTTGCCCTCGACGTCGGTGAGGTACGGGCCCTCGGCGGAGGCCATGAAGCGGGGGGTGCCGCCGACGGAGCCGAAGGCGCGGACGGGCGAGTCGACGCCGCCGGGGATGACGGCCTGGGCTGCGGCGAAGGCCGCGGCGTTGGTGGTCACAGGGACCCCTCCTTGATCCAGCGGCGAGCTCGGCCGCGTAGTAGGTGAGCACGGACCCGGCGCCGGCACGCCGGATGGAGAGCACGGACTCGGCGATCGCGGCGCGGCGGTCGATCCAGCCGTTGGCCGCGGCGGCCTCGATCATCGTGTACTCGCCGGAGATCTGGTACGCGGACACCGGGACGTCGGCCAGCTCGGCGACGTCTCGGACGATGTCCAGGTAGGACATGGCCGGCTTGACCATGACCATGTCGGCACCCTCCTCGAGGTCCAAGGAGACCTCGAGCAGCGCCTCGGTGCGGTTCGCCGCGTCCATCTGGTAGGTCTTGCGGTCGCCCTTGAGCTGGGAGTCCACGGCGTCGCGGAAGGGCCCGTAGAACGCGGAGGAGTACTTGGCGGCGTAGGCGAGGATGACGGCGTCCTCGTGGCCGGCGGCGTCGAGGGCCTCGCGGATGACGCGGACCTGGCCGTCCATCATGCCGGAGGGGCCGAGCACGTCGGCGCCGGCCTCGGCCTGGGCCACGGCCATCTGCGCGTAGATCTCCAGCGTGGCGTCGTTGTCCACGGCGCCGTCCTCGCGGAGCACGCCGCAGTGGCCGTGGTCGGTGAACTCGTCCAGGCACAGGTCGGACATCACGACGAGCCCGTCCCCCACCTCCGCCTTCACGTCCCGGATGGCCCGGTTCAGCACGCCCTCCGGGTCGAGGCCGGCGGAGCCCTCGGCGTCGCGGGACTCGGGGACGCCGAACAGCATGATGCCTCCCAGGCCGAGCTCGGCGCCTCGGCCGCCGCGGCCTTCAGGGAGTCGGCGGTGTGCTGCACGACGCCCGGCATCGAGGCGATGGGCAGCGGCTCGTCCGCGCCCTCCTTGATGAAGGCGGGCAGGATCAGCTCGGACGGGTGCAGGCGGGTCTCGGCGACCAGGCGGCGCATCGCCGGGGACTGACGCAGGCGGCGCGGGCGCCGGAGCGGGAACGGCATGGGGACGTCATCTCCTCGAGAAGGTTTTTCCGGGGGCCGGACGGGCCGACGGTCCGGCCCTCCACTCTACCGAGGACGTGGCGGGGCGGGTCCACCGAGGACGGTGACGGACGGGCCTCCGCGCGGCGGGTACGTCTCGTCGTCCGCCCCGCGATCCCTTGAGGACACCCCGGCCGCCGCGCACTCCCCGGCCGCCGGCCGCGCAGGGCGAACCGGCGGCGGCAGGCGAGGGGCCGTCGTCGGGACGGGGCGGAGCCCGCGTAGGGTGGAGGCATGACCTCCCCCTCCCCTGCTGGCACGCGCATCGCCGTGCTCATCGACTGCGACAACGTCTCCCCGTCCTACGCCACCCTGATCCTGGAGGAGCTGGCCAGCCACGGCACGCCCACCATCAAGCGCGCCTACGGCGACTGGACCACCACCAACCTCAACGGGTGGAAGAAGACGCTGAGCACCCTGGCGATCCAGCCGATGCTGCAGATCGCCAACACCGTGGGGAAGAACTCCTCGGACTCCGCGCTGATCATCGACGCGATGGACCTGCTCTGGATGGGCAACGTGGACACCTTCGCGATCGTGTCCTCGGACTCGGACTTCACCCGCCTGGCCATGCGCCTGCGCGAGTCCGGCAAGCGCGTCATCGGCCTGGGCGCTCGCAAGACCCCGGCCTCCCTGCGCAACGCCGTGGACCAGTTCGTGTACCTCGAGCTGCTGAAGAAGGCCGCCGAGGCCGAGGACGAGCACGCCGACGAGGCGTCGGAGGACACCGCCGACGAGGCCGAGGAGACCAAGCCCTCGAGCCGTTCCCGCTCGCGCGGCGGACGCGGCGGCGGCAACGGCGCCGGCGGCCACCGGAAGTCCTCCCCCGCGAAGGAGGAGTCCGACGAGGAGGTCGAGAAGCCGGCGAGGAAGGGTGCCCCGAAGGAGTCCTCGTCCGGCGCACGCTCGGACGACGTCACCCCCGTGTTCTCGGACGCCGAGACCGCCGACGACACCCCGCGCATCAACCTGCAGTCCGCCCTGGTCAAGGCGGTCAACGCCACCTCCGGGGACGACGGCTGGGCCTCCCTCGGCGTGATCGGCCAGCACCTGTCCCGCACGCACGCGGACTTCGACCCGCGCGACTTCGGCTACCGCAAGCTCTCCGACCTCGTGGAGGACCAGTCCTACCTGCAGACCCGCACCGAGGGCCGCACCGTGGAGGCCTCGGTGAAGGCGCGCCGTCGCCGCCGCGCGGAGGGCTGATGGCCGCACAGACCATCGTGCTCAGCCAGGCGGGGGCCACGCGGGCGGGGCGCCGGGGCA
>NZ_JBNFOB010000105.1:0-7588 GCF_057364565.1 Micrococcus sp. LASM2_SD2
TACGCCGCCGTGCCCTGGCCGCATGGGCGCAGCAGACGACCCCGACCGGCCCGACGACCGCCGCCCACGACGGCCGCCGGCCGGTCTGGCAGCACGGCCACCTGATCCGCGGACGACGACGGCGCCCTCACCCTGCGCGGGCAGGTGAGGGCGCGTCGTGCCTGCGGAGGCGGACCGCTCAGCGGGCGATCATGCCGTGGGGGTCGATGATGAACTTGTCCACGGAGCCCTGGTCGAACTCCGCGTAGGCCTGGGGTGCCTCGTCCAGGCTTATCACGCGCGGGTTGACCATCTCCGTCAGGTACGGCATCCGATCCCACAGGATCGACATCATCAGCTGGCGGTTGTAGCGCATGATGGGCGCCTGGCCGCCGATGATGTGGGGCGACTTGATCCAGGCCTTGCCGAAGTCCACCGGGAAGGTGCCCTCCTGCTCAGCCTTCGTCTCCGCGATCGGGTCCGGTCCGTAGATGCCGATGATGCCCGTGGCGCCGCCCGGACGGGTGATGTCCAGGACCTGGTTCACGGCCGCGATCGGCTGCATCTCATCGGACTCGGAGCCCAGGCCGTGGGCCTCGGAGCCGACGTAGTCCACCGCGCAGTCCACCATCGGCTCGCCGAGGATGTCGTTCACGGCGTCCTGCAAGTTCTCCGTGGCGGAGAGGTCGATGGTCTCGCAGCCGTGCTTGCGCACCAGCTCCAGACGCGAGGCGTCCTGATCGCCCACGATGATGCACGAGGCGCCCAGCAGTCGAGCGGCGGCCGCGGCGCACCGGCCCACGGGGCCGGCGCCGGCGATGTAAACGGTGGAGCCGGGCTTGGCGCCGGCCGCCATGAGACCGTGGAACGCCGTGGGGAGGATGTCCGAGAGCACGGCCAGATCCAGGATCTTCTCCATCGCCTGCTCCCGGTCCGGGAAGCGCAGCAGCTGGAAGTCGGCGTACGGCACGAACAGGTACTCGGCCTGCCCGCCCTGGAAGTCGCCCAGATTGAAGCCGTAGGCGGCGCACGCCTGCTCCGGGTTGGCGGTCTCACAGATCTCGGTGCGGCCGGCGCGGCAGTTGCGGCAGCGGCCGCAGGCCACGTTGAACGGCACGGAGACGAGGTCGCCCTCCTTCAGGAACTGGACGTCGCTGCCGACCTCCAGCACCTGGCCGGTCATCTCGTGACCCAGCACCATGCCCTCGGGCACGGGGAAGGAGCCGCGGTAGATGTGCAGGTCGCTGCCGCAGATGTTGGTGGCGACGATCTTGAGGATGACGCCGTGCGGGGCGGCGGAGCCATTGGGCATCTCCAGCTTGGGGAAGTCCAGCTCGTCGACGCGCACGTCCTTGATGCCGTGGAAAGCCACGGCGCGGTTCTTGGTGGTCATGGGAACTGTTGCCTTTCTGTCTCCATCGAGGCCCAGACGGGGCGGGAGACGGGGCGAACCCGAGGGGGAGTCCCGGTCCCGGGCTGTATAGAGACACTAGTGGCCGGCGGGGAGCCCGGGGAAGGGTCGCGCGCCGCCGACTGCAGCACCGCCTGGCCTCGGCCATCGTGCGGGCGTCGGAGGATCACAGGCCCCGGGGTCGTCGGTCCGCGGCATTCTCAGACCGCGGCGTCGACGCCGTGGCGGGAGCGCACCCGCCAGGCTTCGAGGACCGCGGGGTCGGTGGGCCGGGTCATCAGGCTGAGGAGGACGTAGACGACGGCGGAGGCGGCCACGAGCCACGCGCCGGAGAGCCCGAACTCGTATCCCAGGCCGACGCCGCCCACGGTGGCGGCGCCGCCGAGCACGACGGCGGCCATGGTGCCGGTGAACAGCATCGGCCCGAGGCGGCGGCCCGCCACGAGGTAGCCCTCCGAGCTGGGGGCGCGCGTCTTGCCCCACCAGCCGAAGGCGAGCATGTCGACCAGGTAGACGGCGACGATGGTCAGGGTGAGGGTCACGGGTGGTCCTTGGGGCGAGAGGATCCAGGGCGCCGGGATGCGGGGGCGCCGTGGGCGAGACAGGAGCGATCGGCGTGTTGCCGATCACACGATCTGGGTCTACGGTAAACGCATGTTGCTTGCCAGACAACATGTCGTCCAGGGCGACATCGTCGATGTCGCCTGGCCGACGTCGGGAGGAACGCGATGAAGGCCCTCCCGCTCGAGACCACGCCGGGCCAGGCGCTGATCGGCCGCCGGCTGCGCGCGCTGCGCGAGGCGCGGCGGCTCACCGTGGCCCAGCTGGCTGAGGCGGCCGGCGTCAGCAAGGGCTTCCTCTCCCGCCTCGAGCGGGACCTGACGAGCCCGTCCGTGAGCACGCTCGTGACCCTGTGCCAGGTGCTCGGCGCGAGCCCGGGCGACGTCCTGGACGCGCCCGAGGTGACGGTCGTGCGCCTCGCCGACGCCCCCGCGGTCAGCCTCGGCGGCGAAGGCATCCGCGAGCGCCTGATCACCCCGCGCGGCAGTCGCGACCTGCAGATCCTGCGCGCGGACATCGCGCCGCACGGCCGCGGGGAGGCGGAGCTGTACACCATGGACTGCCGCGTGGAGGCGGTGCACGTGGTCACCGGCCGCCTCGAACTGCGGACCACCGAGGCCGTGCACCTGTTGGAGGAGGGGGACACCGTCACCTTCCCCGGCCGCGAGCCTCACTCGTGGGCCAATCCGGACGACCGCCCCGCCGTCGTGCTGTGGACCCTCGTGGGCCACGCGTGACCCGGTGCGGCACGCCCGCACCGGATAGGCCAGACCAGACCGACCAGACCGAACCGAACCGCCCAGAGAGGACATACCAGATGCTCGAGATCCCCCGCGTCGAGGAGAACGGCCGTCTCGGCCCTGTGAACACCGCCCTTGTGCCCCGCTTCGGCGGCGCCCCCACCTACGCCCTGCTGCCCCGCCTGGACGAGGCGCAGGCCGCGGGCATCGCCCCGGAGATCAAGGTGGTCGGCGTGCCGTTCGACGCCGGCGTCTCCTACCGTCCGGGCGCCCGCTTCGGCTCCGGCCATGTCCGCCAGTCCTCCCGCCCGCTGCGGCCGTACAACCCGGCCACGGACACCTCTCCCTTCGCGCAGGCCCAGGTGGTGGACGCCGGGGACATGGCCGTGAACCCGTTCAACATCAACGAGGCCATCGAGATGGTCCAGCAGGACGCCATGGACCTCACCGAGGACGGCTCCTCCCTGATGACCATCGGCGGCGACCACACCATCGCGCTGCCGCTGCTGCGCGCCGCCTCCGCCCGCGCCGGCGAGCCCGTGGCCCTGCTGCACTTCGACGCCCACCTGGACACCTGGGACACCTACTTCGGCGCCGAGTACACCCACGGCACCCCGTTCCGCCGCGCGGTGGAGGAGGGCATCCTGGACACGGAGGCCATCTCCCACGTGGGCACCCGCGGCCCGCTGTACGGCAAGAAGGACTTGGCGGACGACAAGCGCCTGGGCTTCGGCATCGTCACCTCCGCGGACGTGTTCAAGCGCGGCGTGGACGAGGTCGTGGACATCCTGCGCCAGCGCATCGGAGACCGCCCGCTGTACGTCTCCGTGGACATCGACGTCCTGGATCCGGCCCACGCCCCGGGTACGGGCACCCCGGAGGCCGGCGGCATGACCTCCCGCGAGCTGCTGGAGATCCTCCGCGGCCTGCGCGGCATGAACCTCGTGGGCGCGGACGTGGTGGAGGTCGCCCCGGCCTACGACCACGCCGAGATCACTGGCGTGGCCGCCAGCCACGTCGCCTACGACCTGATCACCCTGATGGCCGACCGTCGCGCCGAGCAGGCGCAGAAGGAGACCGCATGAGCACCGCAGACGCCCCGAAGCGTAACGGCGGCGACCTCGCCGTCGAGACCCTCCACGCGCTCGGCGCCCGCACCGTGTTCGGCATCCCGGGCCAGCACGCCCTGGGCCTGTTCGACGCGCTGTCCCGCTCTCCGCTGGAGTTCGTGTCCAACCGGGTGGAGAACAACGCGGCGTTCGCCGCGGACGGCTACGCCCGTGCCACCGGCGAGGTCGGCGTCCTGTTCCTGTCCACCGGCCCCGGTGCGCTGACCTCCCTGGCTGGCCTGCAGGAGGCCTACGCCACCGGCGTGCCGATGGTGGTCATCGCCTCCCAGATCCCGCTGTCCGGCCTGGGCGCCCGGCGCAAGGGCATGATCCACCAGCTGGACGACCAGAAGGCCTCGGCCAAGAACGTCACCAAGACCCAGCACACCGTTCACCATGCCTCCGGCATCCCCTCGGCCATCCAGGACGCCTGGGCCGAGGCCGTCACCGTGCCGCAGGGGCCGGTGTGGGTGGAGATCCCGCAGGACGTGCTGCTCGGCGAGGTCCAGGTCCCGCCGGTGCACGACGCCCTGGCGGTGCCCTACGAGCACCCGCCGCGTGCGGAGCTCGTGGAGGAGGCCGTCCGCTGGCTCGGCGGCGCGGAGAAGGTGGCGATCGTGGCCGGCGGCGGTGTGCGCCGCTCCGGCCGCCAGGCCATGGAGTCCCTGAAGCAGGTCGCCGAGCACCTGCAGGCACCTGTGGTCTGCTCGCCCGGCGGCAACACCGCGTTCCCGTGGGGGCACCCGCTCTCACTCGGCGCGTGGGTGGAGGACCGCTACGTGTCCGAGGTCCTCGAGGAGGCCGACGTGCTCCTCGTGGTCGGCTCGTCCCTGGGAGAGGTCACCTCGAACTACTTCACCCTGGAGCCCCGCGGCCGCCTGATCCAGATCGACGCGGAGCCGCGCGTGCTGGAGACCAACCACCCGACCCTCGGCATCCGTGCGGACGCCGGCTCCGCGCTCGCCGCCCTGGTCGCCACGCTGCGCGGCGAGGCGCTCGAGCCCCACCCGTACCAGGAGGGCCTGAACGTGCTGGGGATGAAGGACACCTCCACGGAGCTGGCCGTGCCGGCGCGGGAGGCCGACGCCGGAGCGTGGGACGGGAAGTCCGCGCAGGACAAGGTGGCCGAGGTCAACGGCCGGGTCATGGCCCGCCTGGACGCCCAGGACCTCTCCCGCGAGCGGACGCTCATGGCGGATATCCGCGCCGCGGTGCCCGAGTCCATGCAGACCTTCTGGGACATGACCATCGCCGCCTACTGGGGCTGGAACTGCTGGGACGCCAAGTCCGGCGAGTTCCACTCCGCCCAGGGTGCCGGCGGCCTCGGCTACGGCTTTCCGGCGGCGTTCGGCGGTGCGCTCGGTCTGGCCCGCCAGGGCAGGGCGGGCATCGAGGGCCGCGTGCTGGCTGTGGCCGGAGACGGCTCGGCGATGTACTCGATCGCCGAGCTCGCCGCGGCCCGCCAGCACAATGCAGCGGTCACCTGGCTGATCATCGACGACGGGGGCTACGGCATCCTCCGCGAGTACATGGAGGGCGCCTTCGGCCAGGCCACCGCCACGGAGCTGGACCGCCCGGACTTCGCCAAGCTGGCCGAGTCCTTCGGCGTCCCGGCCGAGACCGTGGCCGTGGAGGACGTCCGCGAGGCCCTCGAGCGGAACCTCGCCGCGGAGGGCCCCAACGTGGTCGTCGTGCAGACGAAGCTGGCGATGTGGGCCCCGAGCCACCTCGGTGAGGCCCCGGAGGTCTGAGGGCCACCCGGCGGAACTCCGTACTCCTGCGTTTTCGCTGACGAAACGGGAGGGCCGGGGAGACTTTCGCTGAGGAAACGGGAGGCGAGAGCCGGGCACGGAGCCCGGTCTCCCTCCCGTTTCGCTAGCGACAGTGCCCAGGGGAGTATGCCTCAGCCGTGGCTCCCCTCCCGTTTCGCGAGCGAAAGTGCCCTACCCCGCCGGCGCGGTTCTTCTGTGACCGGCATCTCATCTAGGCTCGGGCGCATGAACGCATCCCCGTCGCACGGCCCCTCCCCCCACTCCTCCCGCACCTCCCGTCATGCCTCCTCCGGCTCCTCCCACCACGACGCCGACGCCGTGGTCCTGGGCCACGGCCTGGCCGGCCTGGTCGCCACGGTCGAGCTGTTGGAGACCGGCCGTCGCGTGGTCCTGATCGACCAGGAGCGCGCCGCTGACCTCGGCGGCCAGGCCTACTGGTCCTTCGGCGGTCTGTTTCTGGTGGACTCCCCGGAGCAGCGTCGCCTCGGCGTGAAGGACTCCGTGGACCTGGCCTGGTCCGACTGGCAGGCCACCGCGGGGTTCACGGGCCAGGATGACGCCCTGCCGAAGGCGTGGGCCGAGGCCTACGTGCACTTCGCGGCGGGGGAGAAGCGGGCCTGGCTGCGTGAGCGCGGACATCGGCTGTTCCCGGTGGTCGGCTGGGCCGAGCGCAAGGTCCCCGCCCCCGGCGTGGGCGGCAACTCGGTGCCGCGGTTCCACATCACCTGGGGCACTGGTCCGGGGATCGTGGAGCCGTTCTCCCGGGTGGTGGAGCAGGCCGCCTTCGACGGCCGCCTCACCTACCTGCCCCGGCATCGGGTGACCGAGCTGCTCACCTCCGGCGGGTCCGTCACCGGGGTGGCCGGTCAGGTCCTGGCGGACGACGACGGCGCCCGCGGCACCGCCTCCAACCGCACCGTGGTGGGAGACTTCCGCATCGAGTCCGCCGCGGTGATCGTGGCCTCCGGCGGTGTGGGGGCGGACCACGAGCGGGTCCGGGACGTCTGGCCGTCCCGGCTCGGCCCGGCCCCGCAGGACATGCTCTCCGGCGTGCCCGCCTACGTGGACGGCTCCGGCATCACCGTGGCCGAGCGGGCCGCGCGCGCCTGCTGCACCCGGACCGGATGTGGCACTACACCGAGGGGGTGAAGAACTGGGACCCGATCTGGCCGGGCCACGGCATCCGCATCCTGCCCGGCCCGTCCTCCCTGTGGCTGGACGCCGCCGGCCGCCGGCCGCCGGCTACCGCACCCGCGCTGGCCGGCTTCGACACGCTCGGCACCCTGGGGGAGCTGCGCGGCGCCTCGGCCTCGGCGCCGGGGGACGCCCCCACCGCCCCGGCAGGAGAGCACTCCTGGTTCGTGCTGAACCACCGGATCATCGGCAAGGAGTTCGCGCTGTCCGGCTCGGAGCAGAACCCGGACCTCACCGGACGCTCGGTCCGCCAGGTCCTCGGCCGCGTCACCCAGGACATGCCGGGACCGGTGCGGGACTTCCTGGAGAAGGGCGAGGACTTCGTCACCGCGGACACGGTCTCCGAGCTGCTGGTGAAGATGAACGCGCTCGTCCCGGACGGCCCGCACGTGGACGAGGCCGCGGTGCAGGCCGCCGTGGCCCAGCACGAGGCCGGCGCCGAGACCCCCGGGGCGGACCCGCAGCTGGACGAGGTCCGCACCGCCCGGAAGTACCTGGGGGACAAGCTCATCCGCACCGCGCCGCCGCACCGCCTCACGGATCCGAAGGCAGGGCCGCTGATCGCCGTGCGCCTGCACACCCTGACCCGCAAGACGCTCGGCGGTCTGCACACGGACCTGGGCGGACGGGCGCTGGACGCCGCCGGGCAGGTCATCCCGGGCCTGTACGCCGCCGGCGAGGCCGCCGGGTTCGGCGGCGGAGGCATGCACGGCTTCCGCTCGCTGGAGGGCACCTTTCTCGGCGGCTGCCTGTTCTCCGGCCGCACGGCAGGCCGGTCGGCGGCGGCCGAGACCGCCTGAGCCAGCGGAGCGGCCGGCCGCG
>NZ_JBNFOB010000106.1:0-7517 GCF_057364565.1 Micrococcus sp. LASM2_SD2
CGATCGCGGCCGGCGGCGTCCGCGAGGGACGGGCGCAGCGCGGCGGGGAACGCGTCGGCCGGCTCGAAGACGCGCAGGTGCGCGATCGCGTCCATGGGGTGCGGGTGCCCGGTCAGCGGTACTCGACGACCACGGGGGCGTGGTCCGAGGCGCCCTTGCCCTTGCGCTCCTCACGGTCGATCCAGGCGTCCGTGACCGTCCGCGCGAGGGCGGGGGAGCAGAGCTGGAAGTCGATGCGCATGCCCTTCTTCTTGGGGAAGGCCAGGCCCGTGTAGTCCCAGTACGTGTACACGCCGGGGCCGGGGTGGCGCGGGCGCACCACGTCCACCAGCCCGGCGTCCTCGAACGCGTGGAACGCCGCGCGCTCGGGCGGGGAGACGTGCGTGTAGCCCTCTCGCTGGAACAGCTCGATGTCCCACACGTCCTCGTCCTGCGGAGCGATGTTCCAGTCGCCGGTCAGGGCGAGCCGGGTGTCCGGGTCCTCGGCGAGGCGAGCGGCCGCGTGCTCCTGGAGCACGCGCAGCCACTCGAGCTTGTAGCCCATGTGTTCGTTCTCCAGGCCGCGCCCGTTGGGCACGTACAGGCTCCACAGGCGCACCGGGGCGACGCCGTCGGCCGCCTCGGCGCCCACGGTCGCCCCGATGGCGCGGGACTCCTCCTGCGGGTCCACGCCGCCCTTGCCGAAGTGCGGCTGGCCGGGGAAGCCGCGCTGCACGTCGCTCAGGCCGACGCGGGAGGCGATGGCCACGCCGTTCCACTGCGAGGTGCCGTTGTGCACCACCTCGTAGCCGGCGCGCTCGAACAGCTCCCACGGGAAGTTCTCGTCCCGGCACTTGGTCTCCTGGATGGCCAGGACGTCGATGTCATGCCGGTCCAGGAACGCCTCGACGCGGTCGGCACGGGCACGGAGGGAGTTCACATTCCAGGTCGCGATCTTCACCCGATCAACCCTAACGGGGTGCGTGGGGGAGGGGTGAAGGGGAACGGGGTGGTCCGCTTCGCGTGGGCGGGGGAAGGGGAGCGGGGTGGAGGGGTGCAGGCGTGCGGGGCGGCGGCGCTAGCTCCGTGGACGTCCTTGCTGGCATCAGAGTTGCCGGAACTCCTGCGGATCCGGCGTTCATTCCGGCAACTCTGATTCCCGAAACGGTCCAGCTCTCCTGCGCGGACGTTCGAGATGCCTGGACCTCCGTGACGGGCCGCTCTGGCCGTGGTGAGCCGTGACCCCGTCATCCGTCAGCCCTGTGTCACCGCCACCAGTCCTCGAGGATCGTCACGGGGGTGGTGCGCTTGTGGCGGGTACGCAGCCAGGTCGCCTCGATCTTCTCCGCGACCTCCGCGGGAACCTCGCGGCCCTCCAGGTAGTCGTCGATGTGCTCGTAGGACAGGCCGAGCTCGTCCTCGTCCGTGCGTCCCGGATTGTCGTCGAGCAGGTCGGCGGTGGGCACCTTGGACCAGAGCGACTCGGGCGCGCCGAGCTCCTTCGCCACGGCCCGGACCTGGCGCTTGTTCAGGCCGAACAGGGGGAGCACGTCCGCGCCGCCGTCGCCGAACTTGGTGAAGAACCCGGTGACGGACTCCGCGCCGTGGTCCGTGCCGATCACCAGCTGCCCGTGCTGCCCAGCCAGGGCGTACTGGGCGACCATGCGGACACGGGCCTTCACGTTGCCCTTGTTGTAGTCGGTGATCGGCTCGCCCGTGGCCTCCGCGAACGCCTCCGCCAGTCCGTCCACACCGCCGGCGATGTTCAGGGTGCGGTCGATGTCCGCGTCGATGAAGTCCATGGCCTGCTGCGCCTCGGCCTCGTCCGCCTGCACCCGGTACGGCAGGCGCACGGCGGTGAACTGAGGGTTCTGCTTCGAGGGCTTCGGCAGGGTCTCGGCGGTCGGCTTCGAGGCCTGGCCGCCACGCGGGGTCTCGCCTCCGCCCTGGCCGCCGCGCAGCACCGGGCCTCCCATGGCCACGGCGTCGGTCACGCCGAGCTCGGCGCGCGTCCCCTCCACGGCCAGCTGGGCCAGGCGGCCCGCGGTGGTGGAGTCCACGCCGCCGGAGATGCCGAGCACGAAGCCGGCCGCTCCGGTGGACTGCAGGTAGTCCGCCAGGAAGCGCACCCGGCGGTGGACCTCCTCGGCCGGGTCGATCTCGGGCTTCACGCCCATCTCCTCGATGATCCTCTGCTGCAGCTCACGCATGCGGTCAGCCTACGCGCGGCATGTTTCCGGTGGGAGTCGCGCCCCGCTCAGGCCTCCGGGTGGCCGAGGTTCCGGGCGATGGTGCGCAGGGAGGCCAGGGTGGTCTCGTAGTCGGCCTGGGAGAGGTCCCCGATGGCCTCGGCGCGGAGCCGGTCGACGGCCTCGGCCACGCGTTCGCCGGCCTCGCGGCCGGTGGCGGTCAGGGTGAACAGGTCGCCTTCGACCGCCACCCAGGTGGCCTCCACGAGCTCCTGCAGGTCGGCCAGCGCGGTCTCGGCCAGCTCCGGGGCGAAGCCGGCGGTGACCTCCTGCGGGCTCAGCGGGGACTCGGTGAGGGCGTTGAGCATCTGCCACTGCGCGCGGGTCAGCCCGTGCTCCTCGAGGGAGGCGGCCACCCGGGCGGAGAGCAGACCCTCGGTCTGGGTGATCCAGTGGGCCAGGGGCAGGCCGGCGTGGCCGGACGTGTCGGTGGTGCGTGAGGTCTGGTCCATGGCCGTCAGGCTAGTCCGGACGCGGCCAGGACGGCAGGGGTGCCGGACCGTCACGCGCCGCTAGCATGTGGGGCATGAGCGAGAACACCGCAGCCACCACGCCCGAGCAGGACCGCGCCCGCCTGAAGGAGCTCATCACGGAGCTCGCGGTGGTGCACGGCAAGGTCACGCTGTCCTCCGGCAAGGAGGCGGACTACTACGTGGACCTGCGCCGGGTGACCCTGCACCATGAGGCGGCGCCGCTGATCGGCCGCGTGATGCTGCGGATGCTCGAGGACGCCGGCGTGGAGTACGAGGCCGCGGGCGGGCTGACCATGGGCGCGGACCCGGTGGCCACCGCGATGATGCACGCCGCCGGTGCGCAGGGCCGCACCCTGGACGCCTTCGTGGTGCGCAAGGCCCAGAAGTCCTACGGCATGGGTCGCCAGGTGGAGGGCCCGGGCGTGGACGGCCGGAAGGTCGTGGTGCTGGAGGACACCTCCACCACCGGCGGCTCCGCGCTGACCGCCGTGGAGGGCGTGCGGAAGGCCGGCGGCGACGTGCAGGCCGTGGCCGTGATCGTGGACCGCGCCACCGGCGCCGCCGAGCGCGTGGCCGAGGAGTCCGGTGTCCCCTACCTGTACGCCTTCGGCAAGGACGAGCTCGGCCTGGACTGAGCCCGGGCCGGACTCGCATCACGTCGAAGTGAGGGCGGAGTTTCCCGGAATTCTCGCGGAATTCCGGGGAACTCCGCCCTCACAGCGCATCAAGGGAGCGCCTCCCGCTCACAGCCACTTCGCGCGCTTGAACAGCAGGAACAGGGTCAGCGCCACCGCCAGCATCAGCCCCAGGGCGAACGGGTAGCCGAACACCCAGTGCAGCTCAGGCATGCGGTCGAAGTTCATGCCGTAGATGGACCCCACCAGCTGCGGGGCGAAGATGATCGCCGCCCAGGACGAGATCCGCTTGACCTGCTCGTTCTGCTCGATCGACTGCTCCGCCAGCCGCTTGGACGCCAGCGTGGAGTCCAGCTCCAGGGCGCTGTTGAGCATCGCACGCATGGCGGCCACGCGCTCGTTGATCTGCACGGCGTGGTCGTGGACGTCGCGAAGGCGGCGCAGGTTCTCCACCTCGATCGCCGCGCCGTGGGACTCCTCCCCGTCCTGGCCGGACTCGTCCGCGTGCAGCCGGGCCCGGGTGTCCTCCTGCAGCTCGTCCACCATGGTGGGCAGCGCCCGGATGGCGTGCTGGAAGTTCAGCACCTCGCGGGAGAGCTCGTAGATGCGCCGGGAGACGTGGGAGTCCCCGGCGAAGATCTGGTCCTCGATCTCGGCGATGTCCTGCTCGAGGCCGTCGGCCACGGGGAAGTAGTCGTCCACCACCTTGTCCAGGATCTCGAACGTCACCTGCCAGGGGCCCAGGGCGAGCCGGTCCGGGCTGTCCTGCTCCAGGGAGCGGCGCACGGCGGCCAGGTCCGGCTCCTCGGCGTGGCGGACGGTGACCACGTAGTCGTCCCCGGAGAACACACCGATCTCCCCGAACTCCACGGTCTCGGTCCGGTCGATGTACCGGGCCGGGTGCAGGACCATGAACCAGTCCTGGCCGTAGCGCTCGAGCTTGGCGCGCTGGCCGCCGGCGAGGGCGTCCTCCACGGCGAGCTCGTGCAGGTGCAGCTCGTCGGCGACCTCCTGCAGCTCGTGCTCGTCCGGCCGGTACATGCCCACCCAGGCCATGCCCCCGCGCTCCTGACAGGCCTCCCAGGTGTCGGCGAGGGAGGTGGGGGCCAGGATGCGGCGGCCGTCCTTGTAGACGGCGTTGTCGATGATCGTCACGGCACCATTGTGCGTCCTGCGGCGTACCGTGGGGGCATGATCAAGAAGAACCCCTGGACCCAGAACGCCGAGCCCGTCCGTGACGGCAAGACCCTCCTGCCCGCCGACGCCGTGAACACCGCCCCCGTGGTGGCCCTCGGCCTGCTCGGCGGCTACGTCACCGCACGTGAGACCGGCATCCGTCCGCTGGGCGGCGTGCTGCTGGGTGCCGCAGGCCTGCTGGCTGGCCGCACCTGGCTGGCCAAGGGCGGCCCTGCCGTCACCGCCGGCCTGACCACCCTGTATCTGGGCGGCTTCGGCGCCTCCCACCCGCTGGCGAAGAAGATCGGCGCCTGGCCGTCCGTGCTCGCCGTGACCGCCGCGGCCGCCGGCGCCTCGAAGCTCCTCGTGGACGAAAAGGCCGGGCCGCACCGCGTGACCCACGGGCGTCCCGACGACGGCGCCTCACCCTCCGAGGGTGAGGCGCCTCGGCGTGTGGCCGGGCTGGGCGAGGAACGAGTGGTCGGCGTCGGCCCCTGGGAGGGCCCCTGGCCGGACGACCCGCGCTACGACCCGGACCTGCTGCGTGACGGGGACCGCCGCAACGTCGTCGACGAGTACCGGTACTGGAGCCTCGAGGCGATCGTCGCGGACCTCGATGCGCGGCGGCACCCGTTCCACGTGGCCATCGAGAACTGGCAGCACGACCTGAACATCGGCACCGTCGTGCGCACCGCCAACGCGTTCAACGCCGCCGGGGTGCACATCATCGGCCGCCGCCGCTGGAACCGGCGCGGCGCCATGGTCACCGACCGCTACCTGCACGTGCGCCACCACGAGACGGTGGAGGCGTTCACGGCGTGGGCGGCGGGGGAGGGGCTGCCCGTGCTCGGTGTGGACCTGTTCCCCGAGTCGGTGCCGGTGGAGACCTTCGACTTCCCGCGTGCCTGCGTGCTCGTCTTCGGGCAGGAGGGGCCGGGACTCTCGGCGGAGGTGCGCGCGGCGTCGAGCGCGGTGCTGTCCATCGCGCAGTACGGCTCCACCCGCTCGATCAACGCGGGCGTGGCCGCCGGCATCGCGATGCATGCGTGGATCCGGCAGCACGCGGACGCGGCGCCGCCGTCGCCCTAGGAGGACGACGACGGCGCCGCGTCGCGGCGGGCGGCTCAGCGCTCGAAGGTGAGCGGCACCTCGAGCGAGTCGAGGGTCTCGGGGTCCTTGATGCGGGCCTTGACGATCACGTCGACCTTCGCAGTGGCCTTCGCGGCGTCGGCCGGGATCTCGAACCAGACGCGGTCCTTGAACCGGTACTGGAGGTCGGAGGGGTCCTCCAGCCACCGCTGGGTCGTGCCGTCCGGCAGCTCCAGCACAATCATGGACTCGTCGTTGTCGGTGGACTCGAGCTTGTTCGTGCTCACGTCCAGGCCGAGGAACACGTTGCCGGGCTTCGCCCAGCCCTGCTCGGGGAGGGCGGGCAGGATCTCCGCGCCGTCGATCTGGCCGGTCAGGTGCTCCGTCTGGTTGGTATAACCCGTGAAGGACACGTCCCAGCCGTGGCCCTTCTCCACGGTCACGGAGGCCGGGCGCTCGTAGATGTGCTCCACGTCGGAGGCGGTGCGGGAGCCGTCCACGAGGGAGGGCTCCTGCGCGTCCTCGGCCTGGACGACCTCGAGGGTCACGTCCTCGGGCTTCGCGTCCTCCGGGGCAGAGACGACCACGGTGGCCTGGTCGCCGGCGGTCAGCGGCGGCACGTCGACCTCCACGGGGTCACCGTTCACGCGGAAGGTCGTGGTGGTCTCGGGGGCTTCGCCCTTGAACGCGTGGCGGGCGTCGGAAGCACGCACGACGGCCACGTAGAGGGCGTCACCGTCCGCGGCGGAGACCTCGTCCGCGTAGTCGATGACCATGGGGGCGAGCTGCTCGGCGAGCTTGCCGGGCACGGCGTCCACGCGAGCCGTCTGGGTCACGGCGAAGCGGGTGCCGAGCACCTCGACGACGTTGGCCGGGGACTCCTCGACCTCCTTGAGGCCCAGGTCCGTCGGCACTGAGTTCAGGGTGTCGGCGACGTCGGGCTGGAAGGTGTCCTCGGCGTCGGCCGCGGCCTCGGTGGTCTCCGACGACGACGGCGTGGCGGCCTCGGGCGAGACAGATGAGGCGGTGGCGGCGTCGTCCTCCGTCGCGTCGGGCGTGCCGCCGCACGCGGTGAGGGTCAGGGCGGAGGTGAAGCGTGAGAGAAAGCTCCCTGTCAAGCGCCCGTTTCGGCAACGAAGGCGCCGCGAGACGCCGCCGTTTCGTCAACGAAAGCGGTGGGGGAGGGGCGGTAAAGAGCCCGGCTCAGCCCGCGAAGGGTCGGACCGGCAGGCCCGTCACCCCCGGGCGCACGGCGAACAGGGCCCCGGCCAGCGGGTCCTCACCCCGCTCCATGTTCTCCCAGGAGGTGGTGATGTAGAGGGTGCCGAGGTCGTCGCCCCCGAAGGTGCACGCCGTGGTCTTCTGCACGGGCACCTCGACCACCTCGTCGAGCGTCCCCTCGGGCGTGTACCGGTGGATCTGCCCGTGGCTGATCACGGCCACCCAGATCCCGCCCTCGGCGTCCACGGTGAGCCCGTCCGGCTTGCCCTCGCCGTCAAGCACGTCCACGAGCACGCGGCGGTTCGTCAGGCCCTCCTCTCGGGAGTAGTCGAACACGGCCACCTGCCGCGTGGGGGTGTCGTTGTAGTAGGCCTGCGTGCCGTCCGGGCTCCACTCGAGGCCGTTGGACGTCGTCGCGCCGGTCAGCACGACGTCCACCTCGCCGCGCCGCCGTCGGGCCCGGGGGCGAGCCGGTAGAGGTTCGCGGCGCCGGGGGTCTTGGCGTACGCCATGGTGCCGCAGTGGAACCGGCCGTCCGGGTCGCAGCCGCCCTCGTTCATCCGGATCCCGGCGTCCGCGCCCCACAGCTCGGGCAGCGTCGTCAGCTCGCCCTCGGACGAGATCAGGGCGAAGCCCCGCTCCACCGCGACGACGGCGCCGCCCCCGGCGCCGCGGGCGCAGCGCGGCGCGACCGT
>NZ_JBNFOB010000107.1:0-7502 GCF_057364565.1 Micrococcus sp. LASM2_SD2
CGCCGCGCAGCCGGTCCGCCTTGATCACGGGGATGCCGTGGGCGGCGGCGGCCGCGGCCACCGGGGACGGGGTGAGCACGCGCTTGCGCCCGAGGGGAGCATCGGGACGGGTGAGGACGCCCACGACCTCGTGGCGGGATGCGACGAGGGCCTCCAGCACCGGCACGGCGGTCTCCGGGGTGCCGGCGTAGAGGACGCGCAGCGGGGCGTCGGTCGGGGCGGCGTGGTCGGTCATGGTCTCCTGCAGTGATCGTACGGGCGGTCGGCCGGTGTGGAGCGAGGACATGGGCCCGGGCGTCTCAGCGTGCCGGGCGATGCGGATCGTGGACGAAGCGACCCACCCTCAGCATGCCACCAGGGCGGGCCTGCGGGGCAGGCAGGGTCAGCGTGCGGCGTCCTTCGAGTCTGCCCCGGCCTGTCCCGTCGCGGACGGACGCCGCACCGGCGGCGGACCGATCTCGCGCAGGGCGGGGCCGGCCTCGGCGGCGGCCTCCTGGTGGGTCCAGAGCTGGCGGAGGGCCCAGAACTTGTGCCAGTGCTGCTTCAGCACGGCGGGGTTGGCCTGGTGGACGGCCACCTCGGTCTCGCCGACGGCCACGCCGAGGAGCATCTCGGCGCGGCCGTGGGCCCAGGGCTCCCAGGTGCCGACCTCGGCGTCCACGAGGGACTCCTCAGCCTGCAGCCCGGCCACGAGCTGCATGACCACCTTCGGGTCGAGGGGCTTCACCCGGCCGTCGCGGCCGGTGGTCTTGGTCTTGAAGTCGATCAGGCAGAGGCGGCCGCCGATGCGCGCCACCAGGTCGAGCGTGCCCGCATACCCCACGGACGCGTTCCACACGGTGACCTCGGCGGCCACGGGCTGCACGCCGTAGAGGTCCCACCACTCGTCGAAGCGGTCGGCGTAGGCCCCCTCTCCGTGCTGGATCAGGGTCTGCCGGCACTCCGCCATGCGGTGCGGCCTCCCGAGGGCGCGCAGGGAGACCTGCTCCGCGTAGTCGTGGACGCGGTCCCCGCGTTCGGCGGCCGCGTCACGGTAGCGGGCGGCCGCGTCGGCGTTCTGCCGGGCGATCTGCCGCAGCTGGGCGGAGGAGCCGAGCGCCTGACCCAGGCGGGTGTCCTTCGTGGCGGCGTCGGCGGCCATCCACCCGACCCAGCCGTCCAGGTCGGCCTTCTCCAGACCGATGACGGTGGTGATCGACGGGACCTCCGGGAGCCCGCCGATCCGGCGCGCGTACATGCGGCCGCGCTCGGTGGCGTGGGCGAGGCGTGGCTGGGTCATGGTCATCCATTCTGGCAGGCGGTCCGCGCCGGACCGCCGCCATCCACAGGTGAGCCTGTCCACATCCCCTGGTCCGCCCGCCCACGGCCCCCTGACCTGGCATGACCTCCGACGTCGGCCGCCCGCCTCCGCCTGCCGCCATGCCGATTTGGCATCCACGATTGCCATGGTCTAGAGTTCTTTCTCGTTGGAAAACGCGGCGAGCGGTTCCGATCGGGGAAGACGATCGCCGCGCTGATCCATGCGGATGTAGCTCAGTTGGCTAGAGCGCCACCTTGCCAAGGTGGAGGTCGCGGGTTCGAATCCCGTCATCCGCTCGCATGACCTTTCAACCCTGGTCGGGTGGCCGAGAGGCGAGGCAGCGGCCTGCAAAGCCGTATACGCGGGTTCGAATCCCGTCCCGACCTCGCGGCTCCTCCAGAGATGGAAGGACCTGCACTCAGCAGTCGCAAGACTGAGTGAGCGCGATTGGCGCAGTGGTAGCGCGCTTCCTTGACACGGAAGAGGTCACTGGTTCGAACCCAGTATCGCGCACGGACGGCGGTCCTCGAGGCCGACCGTTTCTGCGGATGTAGCTCAGTTGGCTAGAGCGCCACCTTGCCAAGGTGGAGGTCGCGGGTTCGAATCCCGTCATCCGCTCCATGCACGTCTGAGGCCCCGTCGGCACCGCCGGCGGGGCCTCGGCCGCCCCTGGAGCACTCCCCGCACCGGCGGGCTGTCGGCAGAGATGTGTGTGCGGCCCGGACGCATGTCAGCCGCGCTGCCGGCCACGCGCACGTCAGCGGTCCTCACACAGGGCTCTGCCGCCGACATTCAGCCGGTCCCCAGCGCCCGGCGCAACGTCTCGACGTCCGCCATCACCTTGCCGGAGGTGTAGTCCAGGCCCTCCGCCAACTCATGGTTGAGGATGCGCCCCTGCGCCTGGAGGGCGGAGAAGGCCGCTCCCCCAGCGCCGATGGCCCCGAGCAGGGGCACGGCGCGCAGCGCGCCCCGGCGCAGCACGGTGGAGCCCATCCGAGAGGCGAAGCGGGCCAGGACGCGGTGGGCGATCGGCCCGGCGAAGGAGCGGCGCAGCAGGTCCGCCGGAAGTCCGGCGCCGGCAGCCCCGGACCGGCCGGCGGAGCGGTCACCGTCGTCCCCATAGCCCACGGGGCGGCCGTCGCGCTCGAGCCGAGGTCCGGTGAGCCGGACCGCGGCGGCGGCGCCCTCCACCTCCAGGAGGGTGCCGAACAGCAGGAGGAGCTGTTCGAGCCCGGCCTCGGAGACCGGGCCGCCCTCGTGGTCCCCGGCCGAGAGCCGATGCCCGTAGAGGTAGGCGAGCTCCTGGGACAGGCGCAGGCCGAAGGCCACGCTGCTGCATCGCGTCCGCGCCGGCGCCGGCGGTCATCGCGATCGGCCCGCCCGGCAGCGCGGCGGCCGCCGCCGCCGAGGAGGACCACGCCGTCAGCTGCAGGACCCGGCGCAGGCCCAGCGAGCGCAGCTCCGGCTCGGTGAGCACGGCGATCAGGCCCGCGGACAGGACGCGGCGGCGTGCGCCGTCGTCGGGACACAGGCCGGAGGCCTGCTTCAGCAGGAAGCGCTCCCGATCCACCCGGACGCCCGGGATGCCCAGGGCACGGCGGACGGCCGACTCCACCGCGGACGGCCCCGGCGCACCGGGCTCGGAGACGGAGCCGCCGGTCATGCCGGTCCCCGCCGCGCGGCTCCGGGGCCGCCCTGCCGCCGGTCCCTCACTTCTCCTCGGCGATGCCCAGCTGCCCCTCGCGCACCAGCGCGGTCATGCGGGAGACGGTGCGGAAGTACTTCTTCATGTAGCCGCCGTGCATCATCTCGTGCGTGAAGAGCTCGTCGAAGGCGGTGCCGGAGGCCACCACCGGGACGTCCTTGTCATAGAGACGGTCCGCGAACACCACGAAGCGCAGGGCCGTGGACTGCTCGGTGATGGTCTGCACGTTGTGCAGCGCGATGACGTCCACGTCCTTGACCAGCTCGCGGTAGCGCGAGGGGTGGACGCGGGAGAGCATGGCGGTCAGGTCCGCGAACTCGTCCTCGGCCACCACGGCGGCGTCCGGGAAGTTCTCCGCCACCGTGTCCATGACCTCGGAGTCGGCGAGCGGGGCCGGGGCCTCGGACAGGCCGCGGTGGCGGTAGTCCTCGCCGTCCACGCGGATCACATCGAACTGGTCCGCGAGCACCTGGATCTCGCGCTTGAAGTCCTGCGCGGCGAAGCGGCCCTCGCCGAGGGCGCCCGGCAGCGTGTTGGAGGTCGCCACGAGGCGCACGCCGGCGTCCGCCAGCTCGCGCATGAGGCGGGACATCAGGACGGTGTCGCCCGGGTCGTCCAGCTCGAACTCGTCGATGCAGACCAGGGTGTACTCCTTGAGCACGTCCACGGCCTTGCGGAAGGACAGGGCGCCCACCAGGTTCGTGTACTCCACGAAGGTGCCGAACGCCTTCGGCCCCGGGGCGGCGTGCCAGGTGGAGGCGAGCAGGTGGGTCTTGCCCACGCCGAAGCCGCCGTCCAGGTAGATCCCGGCCGGCTGGGCCGGACCCTTCTTTCGTCCGCCGCCGAACAGGCCGCCGAGGAACCCTCCGCCGCCGGCGCCGCCGCGGGCGCCGCCGATGGAGGCGGCGAAGTCCCTGAGGCGCTGCACGGCCTCGGCCTGCGAGGGGTGCGCCGGGTCCGGGATGTAGGTGTCGAAGGACACCTCGCCGAAGCGGTAGGACGGGTGGAAGCCGGCGAGCAGCTCGTCCGCGGAGACCTGCGGGGAGCGCTCGGACAGGTGGACGGTCTGGGCCACGGCGGACTCCGTTTCCTTCGACGTGCGGGTACCGGTTCACTCTACCGCCCGCGGCCGGCCTCGAGACCGGGACGCATGACGGTTTAGGACAGCCTCCCTATTACGTGCACCGCGCCTGGCGTAATCTGGCGCTCGAGGGCCCGGAGTCCCGCCGCGGCGCCCGTGCCGCGGCACTCCCGAGGGTCCGCCGCACAGACCCCCACCGGAAGGAAGAGGTGCTGCAGATGGCCGAGACCACCACCGAGTTCGCCGAGTACGCCCACCCCGAGAAGCTCGTCTCCACCGACTGGGTCGCCGAGCACATCGGCGACGAGGACGTCGTGGTCCTCGAGTCCAACGAGGACACCCTGCTCTACTCCACCGGCCACATCCCCGGCGCCGTGAAGATCGACTGGCACACCGAGCTGAACGACCCGGTGACCCGTGACTTCGTGGGGCCGGAGGACTTCGCGGCCCTGCTGGGCTCCAAGGGCATCGGCCCGGACACCACGGTCGTGTTCTACGGGGACAAGTCCAACTGGTGGGCCGCCTACGCGCTCTGGGTGTTCACCCTCTACGGCCACAGGGACACCCGCCTGATGAACGGTGGCCGGGACAAGTGGATCGCCGAGGGACGGGAGACCACCCGCGAGGTCCCGTCCGTGACCCCGGTGGACTACCCCGTGTCCCAGCGCGACGACACCACCGAGCGCGCCGCCCGCGAGGACGTCCTGTCCGCCCTGGGCTCCACCCCGCTGATCGACGTGCGCTCCCCGCAGGAGTACACCGGCGAGACCACCCACATGGAGGGCTACCCGCAGGAGGGCACCCTCCGCGGTGGCCACATTCCGACCGCCGCCTCCGTGCCGTGGGCGAAGGCCGCCAACGAGGACGGCACCTTCAAGTCCCGCGCCGAGCTGGAGGCCATCTACCGCGACGAGGCCGGCCTGGGCGAGACCGACAGGGTGATCGCCTACTGCCGCATCGGTGAGCGCTCCTCCCACACCTGGTTCGTGCTCAAGCACCTGCTCGGCTACGAGAACGTCCGCAACTACGACGGCTCCTGGACCGAGTGGGGCAACGCCGTGCGCGTGCCGATCGTCATGGGCGACCAGCCCGGTGAGGCGCCGCAGCGCTGACCTGAGGCCTCCGGGACCGGGCCTGCCCGGCCCGGAGGGCTGGAAAGCTTCCCGACGACGGGCTGTCACCTACCGCGGTAGGTGACAGCGTCGTCGTGCACCACGGTGAGGGGGCGACCGGTTCGGCCGCGGTGAACAGCCCGACGGGGCGGGCATGCGCGTCCTAGGATGGTGAGCCATGAGTGAGAACACCGCGCTGCCCACCGCCCTGGCCGAGATCGTCGACGACTTCGCGGCGGTGCCGGACCCGGAGAAGCTGGAGCTGCTGCTCGAGTTCTCCGACGAGCTGCCCGAGCTCCCCGCCCGCTACGACGGGCACGAGGAGAAGATGGAGCAGGTGGTCGAGTGCCAGTCACCGCTGTTCCTGGCCGTGGAGGTCGAGGGCGAGGAGGACACGGCCGGCCCGGACTCCGTGGTCCGGCTGTTCATCACCGCTCCGCCGGAGGCCCCGACCACGCGTGGCTTCGCCTCCGTGCTGTCCCAGGGCCTGGACGGGCTGACGGCCGCCGAGATCCTCGCCGTGCCGGACGACATCCCGAACCGCCTCGGCCTGGCCAAGGCGCTGACCCCGCTGCGGCTGCGCGGGATGTCCGCGATGCTCGGCCGCATCAAGCGCAATGTGAAGGACCTGACGACCCGGGCCTGAGCGACACGGCGACGTCCTGACGGGACGGAGGACTGGGATGGCGAAGAAGAGGTCGGGCGGCCCCGCGCCGACGCCGGCGGTGGCCGCCCTGACCCGCGCGAGGGCCGCCCACACGCTGCATCACGTGGACGCCGAGGACGGACTGACCGCGGCGGACGCCGTGGGCGTGGGCAAACGGATGGCCGCCGCGCTGGGCGTGGACCCGGCGCAGGTGTTCAAGACGCTGATGGTCCAGGTGCCGGACAGCACGCTGGCCGCCTGCGTGGTGCCGGTGTCCGGGCAGCTGGACCTGCGGGCCGCCGCGAAGGCGCTCGGGGCCAAGAAGGCCGTGCTGGCCGACCGGGACGAGGCGGAGCGCAGGACCGGCTACGTGCGCGGCGGCATCTCCCCGCTCGGGCAGCGGCAGCGCTGTCCGGTGGTGGTGGACGAGACGGCGCTGGGCTGGGAGACGGTCTTCGTGTCCGGCGGGCAGCGCGGCCTGGACATCGAGATCGCCCCCGCCGCGCTGGTGCGCGTGGCCGAGGCGTCCGTGGCGCCGATCGCGCGAGAGGACTGAGTCCGGACCGCCGGGACGCGGTGGGCGCCGACGGACACGCACCCTCCCCACTCTGGCATGGAGATAAGCCCTCCACTGATTCAATACCCTGAATCAGTGGAGGGCTTCTTTGGGATCCGGGGGCAGGGGGCGCTCACTCGGCCCGATGATGCTCACTCGGCCACGATGCGGTCCAGCCGCTCCCCCATCGCCTCGCTCAGCGACCGGGAGAAGGTCGCGGTCATGTGGTTGGAGTCCATGTAGACCAGGGCGTTGCCGACCACCGGGGCACAGACCGGACCCGGGCAGATGAAGTCGTTCAGGTCAAACACCTCCATGCCGGGCACCTGTTCGGCCGCGGCGAGGATGTCCGGGGTGCCCGACTCCTGCAGGCCCTGCTCCCGGTCCCAGGTGCAGGCCGCGATGTCCTCGCTGTTGCGCTCCACGCACTCGGGGATCGGCTGATCGGCGTGCGGCGGGTCCGTGAGGGCGATGACATGGTCTGCGTTGTCCGCCAGCTGCCTCCAGGCCTCGGCCAGGCCGTCCGAGGACGAGCTGCCGTCCGCGTCGAGGTGTCGGGCGGTCGAGGTGATGATGATGTCCGCCTCCTCGGCCTCGATCTCCTCCATGACGTTCTCGTTCCAGCGGGTGCACTCGTCGAAGGGGCGGGGTCCGCCGTCCTCCTCAGACAGCTCCACCGTGTGGGTGGTGATCGGGCAGGCGCCCTTCACGTAGGAGACCACATGCCAGCCGCGCTCGAGGGATGCCGTGGTGACGGCCTCGGACCAGTGATGGACGTGGGAGTCGCCCACCATCAGCACCGTGACGTCCGCGTCCGGATCACCGTCCTCACACCGGACGGCGGTGTCGTCGGCGGCCTTCACCTGGCATCCCCGATAGAGCAGCGGGGAACCGTCGTCGGGGCCGGCGGCAGGCGCCGGCACGACCTGGTCCACGGTCAAGTCCGCGAGGTCGTCGACGGGATCCCATCCGGCCGGAGGCCCTGCCGGCCTGGACTCGTCCGAGTCCCCCGGCGAGGCGGCTCCGGACGCCGGGTCCGCACCGTGGTCCCCCGATGCGCCCCCCTTGTCCGTCGGGGCCCCCGGAGGCGGTCGCGGCACCG
>NZ_JBNFOB010000108.1:0-7483 GCF_057364565.1 Micrococcus sp. LASM2_SD2
GGCCGGTCCGGCGGCAGCAGCATCCCGGCCGCACCGGCCCCGGTGCCGGCTCCGAGACCGCACGCACCAGCTGCCGCCAGCCGTGCCGGGCCTGGTCGTGCGTGACCTTCTGTTCCAGCACCACGGTGATCAGCTGCTCGGCCAGCCGGCCGTGCGCCGGCAGGCGCAGCCCCGGGCGGCTCTGCCGGGCGGACGTCACATGCCGCGGCAGCCGCGCCGAGCCGGAGGCGAGGAGGTCGTCGAAGGCGGGCCAGCCGTCGTCGTTGAGCCCCAGCAGGGTCTCGGCCTCCGCCACGGCGGACTCCGCGCCGGGCCCCCACGCCTCCACTTGGATCTGAGTGGGCCGCACCGCCGAGGCCGCCCGGCGCACCAGCAGGCTCGCCGGGGCGGGGGAGCCGTCCGCATCCACACGACGGGCCAGCCACATACCCTCCGCGGTGGCCCGCACACACGGGTCCGCGTGCCCGCGCTGCAGCACGCCTAGGGTCAGGGCCACGTCCACCGGGACGGCGGGGCGCAGTGTGCGTGACGCGTCGGGAGCGGACATGACCCCGAGAGTACTGTCGTGTCCGGACGTGGCAGTACCGTGGACGCCGTGACTGAGAACCGAGCACCCCAGAACGAGTCCGCCCCGCGCTATGCCGAGAACGTCCTCGACCTGATCGGCAACACCCCGCTGGTGAAGCTGAACAGCGTGACCGAGGGCATCGCGGCCACCGTCCTGGTGAAGGTGGAGTACCTGAACCCCGGCGGCTCGGTGAAGGACCGCATCGCCCTGAAGATGATCGAGGCCGCCGAGGCCGAGGGGAAGCTGCGCCCGGGCGGCACCGTGGTGGAGCCGACTTCCGGCAACACCGGCGTGGGCCTGGCGATCGTGGCCCAGCAGAAGGGCTACCGCACCGTCTTCGTCACCCCGGACAAGGTGGGCCAGGAGAAGCGGGACGTGCTCGCCGCCTACGGCGCGGAGCTGGTGGTCACCCCCACCTCCGTGGACCCGCACTCGGACGAGTCCTACTACGGCGTGGCCGACCGTCTCGAGCAGGAGATCGAGGGGGCGTTCCAGCCGAACCAGTTCTTCAACCCGGCCGCCCCGGAGTGCCACTACGAGACCACCGGCCCGGAGATCTGGGAGGACACCGCCGGGACGGTGACGCACGTGGTCATCGGGGCCGGCACCGGCGGCACCATCACCGGCACCGGCCGCTATCTCAAGGAGGTCTCCGCGGACCGTCCGGCCGGCCCGGTGCGCGTGATCGGCGCGGACCCGGAGGGCTCCGTGTACTCCGGCGGCACCGGCCGGCCGTACTTCGTGGAGGGCGTCGGCGAGGACATGTGGCCGGGCAACTATGACAAGTCCGTCCCGGACGAGGTCATCGCCGTGGACGACGACGCCGCCTTCGCCATGACCCGCCGCCTCGCCGCCGAGGAAGGCCTGCTGGTGGGCGGCTCCTCAGGCATGGCCGTGGTGGCCGGCCTGCGCGCCGCGAAGGACCTCGGCCCGGACGACGTCATGGTGATCGTGCTCCCCGACTCCGGCCGCGGCTACCTCGGCAAGATCTTCAACGACCCGTGGATGGACGAGCGCGGCCTGTCCTACGCCCGCCAGGAGACGATCCTCCCGGACTGGGCCCGGGGCCGCTCCCGTTCCGCCGAGAAGGACGACGACGGCACGGCCTCCGCCGCGTCCCTCACCTCCGCCTCGGGTGCTGCGGGCGCCTCCGGCGCAGGGGACGCCGGACGTGCCGCCGGCCGGGCCGAGGCGGACCCGCGCTGGGAGGACGAGGTGGGGGCCGTCGTCGCGGACAAGGAGGACCTGTTCCCCGGCTCCGTGCCGACCCTGGTGACCGCCGCGCCGGAGACCACGGTGGCCGAGGCGATCGCCACGATGAACCGCTACGGCGTGGACGCGCTGCCCGTGGTGGCCGAGCCGCGCCACGACCTGCGCATCGGCGAGGTCCGCGGCACCGTGACCGTGGATGCGCTGTCCGCGTCGCTGGCCTCCGGTGCGGTCGGCGCCCAGGACGCCGTGGAGTCCCTGATGGGGCCGATGCTGCCGATCGTCGGCGCGCAGACCAGCGTGCGAGACGTGGCGCGGCGCCTGCAGTCCGACGCCACCGTCCTGGTGGTGCGCGGGGGAGTGGTCGCCGGGATCGTGACGCTGCACGACCTGCTGGCCTACGTCACCGCCTGAGACAGCGAGAGGATGGAGCGCATGAGCGAGAACATGCAGAAGGACACCGCCCGCGAGCAGGGGTTCGGCACCCGCGCCGTGCACGCCGGACAGCACCTGGACGAGGTCTTCGGGGCCGTGGTGCCGCCGGTGCACCTGTCCAGCACCTACGCGCCCGTGAAGGTCGGCGAGCTGCGCCGCGGCTACGACTACGGCCGCGGCACCAACCCGACCCGTGACGCCCTGCAGGAGCAGCTGGCCGCCCTCGAGGCCGGGGTGGATGCAGACGGTGCGCCGCGGGCCGCCGCGCTGACCTTCGCGTCCGGCCTGGCCGCCGAGACCGCCCTGATCATGGGCGCCGCGGAGCCGGGCACGACCATCGTGATGGGCAACGACGTCTACGGCGGCTCCTACCGCCTCATCTCCAAGGTCCTGGCCAAGTGGGGCGTCAAGCACGCCGTGGTGGACATGGGCGAGCCGGAGCAGGTGGCCGCCGCCGTGGAGAAGGCGAAGGCGGACGGGCCGGTGATGGTGTGGCTGGAGACCCCGTCCAACCCGATGATGAAGGTCTCGGACATCGCCGCGATCGCCGAGGTGGCCCACGCCTCCGGCTCCCTGCTGGTGGTGGACAACACCTTCGCCACCCCGTACCTGCAGACCCCGATCGCCCTCGGCGCCGACGTGGTGGTGCACTCCACCACCAAATACATCGGCGGGCACTCGGACGTGATCGGCGGCGCGCTGGTCATCCCGGACCAGGAGCTCGCCGAGCAGGTGAAGTTCCAGCAGTTCGCCGCGGGCGCCGTCAACGGCCCGTGGGACGCCTACCTGACCACCCGCGGCCTGAAGACCCTGGGTGTGCGCATGGACCGCCACGCCGCCAACGCGCAGGCCGTGGCCGAGTGGCTGGTGGACCGCCCCGGCGTGGAGCGCGTGCTCTACCCGGGCCTGACAGACCATCCGGGCCACGAGCTCGCCGCCCGTCAGATGCGCGGCTTCGGCGGCATGGTGTCCGTGCAGTTCACCGGGGGAGCGGCCGCGGCGAAGCAGGTGGCCGAGTCCACCCGCCTGTTCCAGCTGGCCGAGTCCCTGGGCGGCATCGAGTCGCTGATGAACTACCCGGCCGAGATGACTCACGCCTCAGTGGCCGGCACCGAGCTGGCCGTGCCGGACGACCTCGTCCGCCTCTCCGTGGGCATCGAGGACGCCGCCGACCTGATCGACGACCTGGACCGGGCGATCTCCCGCCTCTGAGCGGGGCCCGGCCGCCCCCCGGACGCCCGGCCGCGCGGCCGCGGCGAGACCCGGCCGCGCCACCCGTGCGTCTTGAGGGCGGAGTTTCCCGGAATTCGCGCTGAATTCCGGGAAACTCCGCCCTCGACTTGCCCCTTTGTCCTCACTTCGTGCCGGGATCGGATCGCTAGGGTGGTGGGCATGAGCACCCTCGCCTTCACCAACGCGCACATCGTCCCCGTCGAGGCCGAGCCGTTCGACGGCACCCTCGTGGTCCAGGACGGGAAGATCTCGGCCCTGGGCCCGGACGTGGAGGTCCCCGCCGGCGCCGAGACCGTCGACTGCGAAGGCCAGTGGCTGCTGCCCGGCTTCGTGGACGCCCACGTGCACCTGGGCATGCACGCCGAGGGCGAGGTGGGCGCCACCGCGGACGTCAACGAGATGACCGACCCGGTCATGGCCGGCGTCCGCGCCATCGACGCGGTGGACCCCAACGAGCCCGGCTTCCGGGACGCGCTCGCCGGCGGCGTCACCACCGTGAACGTCAACCCGGGCTCCGGCAACCCGATCGGCGGCCAGGCCGTGGCCATGCACACCCACGGCCGCACGGTGGACGAGATGGTCCTGCGCAGCCCCTCCGGCGTGAAGTCCGCCCTCGGCGAGAACCCCAAGAACGTCTACAAGGAGAAGGGCAAGACCCCCTCCACCCGCCTCGGCACCGCCTACATCATCCGCAAGGCCTTCATGGAGGCCCAGGACTACATGGCCCGCCGCGCGGAGGCCGAACAGGCCGGCAAGCCGTTCGCGAAGGACCCGCACATGGAGGCCCTCGCCCTCGTGCTGGAGAAGAAGATCCCGTGGCGCCAGCACTGCCACCGCACCGACGACGTGGCCACGGCCCTGCGCCTGGCCGACGAGTTCGGCTACGACCTGGTCCTGGACCACGGCACCGAGGCCCACCCGATCGCGGACACCCTCGCCGAGCGGGACATCCCGGTGCTGATCGGCCCGCTGTTCACCACCAAGTCCAAGCCGGAGCTGCGCGGCCGCTCGCTGCGCAACCCGGGACGGCTGGCCCGCGCCGGTGTGGAGATCAGCATCATCACGGACCACCCGGTCATCCCGATCGACTTCCTCGTCTACCAGGCCGCCCTGGCCGTGAAGGAGGGGCTGGACCGGGAGACCGCCCTGCGCTCCATCACCCTCAACCCGGCCAGGGTCCTCGGCCTGGACGACCGCCTCGGCTCCCTGGCCGAGGGCAAGGACGCGGACCTCGTGCTCTGGTCCGGAGACCCGCTGGACGTCATGCAGCGTGCGCGCCGCGCCTGGATCGGCGGCCGCCAGGTCATGGAGTACGACGACGCCGCGCACGCCCCGCAGATCACCCCGGCCCGTCCTCCGCTCGACTGAGCCCGGCTCCGCCGAGGCCCGGCTCCCGCGGCGGGCTCACCTCGGTGACGGGCACACCCCGGTGACGGGCGAGGCGGAGGCGGGCGGCCGTCGTCGGGAAGCACGTGGACGACGTGAGGGCGGAGTTTCCCGGAATTCGCGCTGAATTCCGGGAAACTCCGCCCTCAAGCGTGTGGGAGTGAGCGGTCAGCGGGTGGCGCGGTCCACGGCGCGTTCGGCGGCCCGGGCGGCCTTGCCCTTGCGGAGGCGGGACTTCACCGGCGGCAGCCACACCAGCACCGCGCCGATGAGGAACAGGGCCGTCATGATCAGCAGCAGGGCGTTGCCGCGCACCAGGGACGGGACGCCCACCAGCACGGCGAGCGTGGTGAGGGTGTTCACCGCGGACGCGCGGCGGCGGTAGAGCGCCACGGTGCCCCACAGGGAGAACAGCCCGATCACGGCCACGAACCCGGCGAGGGCGAACTGCCCGGTGGCGCCGCCGAGCACGCCCACGGACTCCACGCCCGTGGTGAGGTCGATGACGGGGCCGCCCTCGCGCTGGGCCCGCAGGCCGTTGAAGAGGAAGACGCCGGCCAGGCAGAAGATGATGAACGTCGCCACCGTCCACCACTTCCGGGCCAGGCCCAGCAACGGGTGGACGCGGCCGGCCTCAGCCTCGTCGCGCTCGTCCAGGCGGCGCTCCCGCTCGGCCCGGCGCTTCGGCAAGGCGGCGCCTCGTCCGCCTCGCGCTCCTGCACGCGGCGGTCGGCGAGGCGCTCGTTGTCTGCCCGCTGCTGCTCCCGGAACGCGCGGGTGGCGCGTCCGGCGGCGCGGGCGAAGCGGTGGTCGTTGGTGTTCTCTGCCACGGAAAGAGCCTAACGGGTGATCCGGCGGCCCGGGGCCGTAGACTGGTGTCTCCGGTTCCGGACTCTCCCCCCTGTGATGAGTGAGCGTGGACGCGTGAAGCCACGCCGGTGTGCGCCGTGAGGGCGCAGATGTGTTGAGAGGCGACGAACGTCGTCGCCGTGGGGGCACGTGCCGATCTGACCGGCCGACGAATCAACCCCAGCAGCGCAGCGCCGCACCGACTCCGAGACGCGACCGGAGCATGCCCGGCGTCCGCCTGCGTGTCCCCGCACAGAGGAGACCGCCATGACGCACACCCCTAGCACCTTCCACGAGGACGACGTCCTCGAGACCCAGACCGCCGTCGCCGACGCCGAGACCGGCGCCGAGGACGCCACCGCACCGGCCGCTCCGGCCGACGAGCCGCAGGGCCCCACCTTCATCGACCTCGGCCTGGACGCCCGCGTGCTCACCGCGATCGAGGAGCTGGGCTACACCGCCCCGTCCCCGATCCAGGAGCAGACCATCCCGCTGATCCTGGACGGCCGCGACGTGGTCGGCCTGGCCCAGACCGGCACCGGCAAGACCGGCGCCTTCGCGCTGCCGGTGCTGTCCCGCCTGGCCGAGTCCGCGGACGTGAACGGCCGCGCCGACGCCCCGCAGGTGCTGGTGCTCGCCCCGACCCGCGAGCTCGCCCTCCAGGTGGCCGAGGCCTTCGACACCTACGCGAAGCAGATCCCGGACGTGTCCGTGCTGGCCGTCTACGGCGGCTCCCCGTACGGCCCGCAGCTGGTCGGCCTGCGCCGCGCGCCCAGGTGGTCGTCGGCACCCCGGGGCGCGTGATCGACCACATCGAGCGCGGCTCCCTGGACCTGTCCCAGCTCCAGACCCTCGTGCTGGACGAGGCGGACGAGATGCTGCGCATGGGCTTCGCGGAGGAGGTGGACCGCATCCTCGCCTCCACCCCGCAGACCAAGCAGACCGCGCTGTTCTCCGCCACCATGCCGCCGGCCATCCGCCGCATCTCCGCGCAGTACCTGAACGACCCGGAGGAGGTGGCGGTGGCCCGCCAGTCCACCACCTCGTCCACCATCCGCCAGCGGTACCTGACCGTGGGCCACCAGTGGAAGCTCGAGGCCTTCACCCGGATCATGGAGACCGAGGAGCACGACGGCGTCATCGCGTTCGTGCGCACGCGCGCAGGCACCGAGGACCTCACCCGACGCCTGAACGAGCGCGGCTTCAAGGCCGTGGCCATCTCCGGCGACATCGCGCAGAAGCAGCGCGAGAAGACCGTGGAGGACCTGAAGGCCGGCCGCGTGGACATCCTCGTCGCCACGGACGTGGCCGCCCGCGGCCTGGACGTGGAGCGCATCTCCCTCGTGGTGAACTATGACGTCCCGCACGACTCCGAGTCCTACGTGCACCGCATCGGCCGCACCGGCCGCGCCGGGCGCGAGGGCGACGCGGTCCTCTTCATCACCCCGCGCGAGCGCTACCTGCTGCGCTCGATCGAGAAGACCACCCGCAAGCCGGTGGAGGAGATGCAGCTGCCCTCCATCGCCCAGGTGAACGAGGCCCGCAAGGCCCGCTTCGCGGACCGCATCACCCAGACTCTGGAGACCGCCTCCGCGGAGGACCTGGAGGTCTTCCGGGACATGGTGGTCGGCTACGCGGAGAAGCACGAGGCCGAGCCGGACCGGGTCGCCGCCGCGATCGCGATGATGGTCCAGGACGGACGCCCGCTGCTCGCCGAGGAGCCGGGCCTGCCGTCCTTCGGGGGCAAGGGCCGCCGCGACCGGGACCGTGACGGAGACCGGGGCCGAGGCGACCGCTTCGACC
>NZ_JBNFOB010000109.1:0-7450 GCF_057364565.1 Micrococcus sp. LASM2_SD2
TCGGCGGGAGCCGCCCGCGCCACGGCCCCTCGACGTCCCCCGTCGTCGCCCGAGGGCGCCGAGGTGCGGTCGTCGTCCGCGGTGGGGTCCGCGGGGCGCTCGGACAGGTCGATGCCGGCATCCGAGGCGGCCTCCTGGGCGGCGACGCCGTGGGCGGCCACGAGCTCCTGGCGGCGCTGGGGTGCACCGTCCCGCTGGCCGGAGCGGGAGGTGGCGTCCTCCCCGTCTGTCACCGGCGCATGTTCCTCACCGTCGTCGTAGGCCATGGCCTCCTCCTGCTCGTGCGCGTCATGCTCACGCTTCAGGCCGCGGACGAAGGCGTTGAGGAAGGCCAGCAGCGGCACCGCGAACACGGCCCCGACCAGGCCGAGTACGGCGGAGCCGCCGGCCACGGCCAGGAACACGGCCAACGGGTGCAGGGACACGGCCTTGCCCATCACGAGCGGCTGCAGGACGTTGGACTCCAGCTGCTGGACGATCAGCACCACGAGCAGCATGAGGAGCGCGTTCACGAGGCCGTTGGTGATCAGGGCAAGCACCACGGCCATGATGCCGGTGAGCACCGCGCCGACCATGGGGATGAAGGAGGCCAGGAACACGAGGACGGCCAGCGGGAAGGCCAACGGCACGCCGAGGAGCCACGCGCCGAGGCCGATGCCCACCGCGTCCACGAAGGCCACGAAGATCTGCACGCGCACGTACGAGCCGAGGGCCTTCCAGCCGGACAGGCCGGCGTTGTCCACGGAGGCACGATGGTCTCTGGGGACGAAGCGCAGCAGAAAGGTCCAGATGCGGCGGCCGTCGTAGAGGAAGAAGATCAGGGTGAACAGGGCCATGACGGTGCCGGCCAGGATGTTGCCCGCCGTGGAGCCGAAGCTGACGGCGCCGCCCATGATGGCGCCGGAGTTCTCCCGCACCGTGTTCAGGATGTCCTGCAGGCCGGAGCCGCCGTTGCCGTTCTGCTGCCACGGCATGGGGATGCCGGTGGACTCGAGCCACCTCCGGCCTGCCTCGATGCCCTGGCCGAGCTGCTCGGACATGTCCGCGAAGCCCACGGCCAGCTGCTGCCCGGACAGGGCCAGCAGGCCCAGGACCACCACGATGAGCAACAGCGTGCACAGCAGGGACGCTAGGATCCGCGGCGTGCGCATGCTGACCATCCAGGTATAGATCGGGCTGAGCAGCGTGGTCAGCAAGCCGGCGACGATCACCGGGATCACCAGCAGGCTGACGTGGCTGAGCAGCCAAATCAGCACGCCGGCCATGAGCAGGATGACGATCACGCGCCACGACCAGGCGGCGGCGACGGTCAGGCCGTAGGGCACGTCGCGGTCCACGCGGCGTGCGGTGGAGGCGGGGGTGGTCATCGGCGGGTGGTCCTCTCGTCGGTGGCGGCAGGGTTCTCGGCGGCGGGCGGGATCAGGCCCCAGCTGCCGGTGAGGCTCTGCCCGGGCTCGAGCCAGTGCAGGCCCTCCCCCGAGTTCAGGGCATCGGCGGGTGCCGTCATCGGCTCGACCGCGACGGCGGTGTCCCGGCCCGGCAGGCGGTCCGTGACGAACACATGAGTGTAGGCGAACACGGGATCGGACCACAGGGTGAGGGTGCGTCCGTCCGGAGCCATGAGCCGAGCCTCATGCCGGCCGCCCTCCCCGGGGGTCAGGCCAGTGAGGCAGACGTCCAGCGGGTCTGCGCCGACGCGGCGCCCCTGGCGGAAGTCCATGTCCGTAGCGGCGGCGTCCCGGGCGGCCACGGGGATGAGGCGCTCGTCCGCCTCGATCCACCGGCCGGCGTCCACCGCGAGCGTCAGCTCGTCCGAGGGCACGTCCCCGACCCGCAGGAAGGGGTGGTTGCCCAAGGCCGCGGGGGCCGGGCGGGCGGAGTGGTTGGTCAGCGTCTGGGAGACCGTGAGCGCGCCGCACTCCTCCAGGGCGTAGGAGACGCGGTGGGTCATGCGGAAGGGCCATCCGTGCTGCGGGTGGATCTCGCCGCGCAGAACCACGCCGGTGCCGGTCTTGCTCTCCAGCATCAGCTGGGTGTTGCGCAGCAGGCCATGGCTGGCATGGCCGCGGGAAGGCTCGGTGACGTCCAGCTGCTGGGTCTGCCCGTCCAGCGCCCAGCGGGCGTCCGCCACCCGGTTCGGCCAGGGGGTCATCTGAATGCCGTTGCCGGCCGGCGGGATCTCGTCCTCGCCGTAGGGCTCGGTGAAGTCCTCACCGGCCACGCGGTAGGTCCGCAGCGCCCCGGCCAACCCCACCACCACGGCCTCGGCGGCCCCACGGCGCAGGCGGTACTGCATACCGGTGGCGGCGGTGTCCTCGGCGAGCGACCCCTGCTCGTTCGGATCCACAGTGGACTCCACGGTCCCCTCCTTCGGATGGCGGCTCCGGACCGACGCGAACGGTGTCCGGACTGTGGAAGAGGCTACGCCTGTCCGGGCGGCCCCGGCGACTCCCCGGTCCGTACTGTGGACAGACGACGGCGCCCCCGTCCCGACCGGGACGGGGGGCGCCGTGCCGGAGCGGCGGGCGAGGGTCAGTCGTTGCCGCGGAGGATGGCGATGATGCGCAGAATCTCGACGTACAGCCAGATCAGGGTGACGGTCAGGCCGAACGCCACGGTCCAGGAGTACTTCTGCGGGGCGCCGTTGCGCACGCCCTGCTCGGCCATCTCGAAGTCCATGACCAGCGAGTAGGAGGCCAGCAGCACCGCGATGGCACCGATGATCAAGCCGAAGGCGCCGCTGCGCAGGCCGAACATGCCGTCCGTGACGCCCAGCAGGGACACCACGAGGTTCACCAGGCTGAACACGAGGTAGCCCAGCATCGCGATCATGAAGATCTTGGTCATCTTCGGGGTCGGGCGGAACTTGCCCGAGGAGTACAGAGCCAGCACCACGGCGAACACGGACAGGGTGGCCAGGACAGCCTGGACCACGATGCCGGAGAACTGGAACTCCATCATCATGGACAGGGCGCCGAGGAACAGGCCCTGCGCGCCGGCGTAGGCCAGGATCAGCGGGGCGGAGGGCTCCCGCTTGAAGGCATTGACCAGGCCGAGCACCAGGCCGACGATCGCGCCGACCAGGCCGATGCCCGGGAACATCCAGCCGACCACGGCGCCGACGACCACCAGCACCAGGCACATGCCGGTCTTGCCGATGATGTCGTTGTAGCTCATGCGGCCCGTGTCGCCCGCGTTCGCGGCCGGGGCGTTGTACATGTCCTCGAGCTGCTGCCCGCGGCCCTGCTGCTGCGCGTACTGGGTGGCCGCGTACTGGTCCTGGTAGGGCTGGCCGTACGGCTGGCCCTGGCCCTGCTGTGTGTAGGGGTTCTGGGTCTGCTGGCCGCCGCCGTACCAGCCGGGCTGCTGTCCGCCGCCCATCTGCTGCTGGAAGTTGCGACTCTTCATCACCGGGTTGGTCACGGGGCATTCTCCTTCACGAACGACTCGACCCGGGCCACGCCGAGGCTGCGTCGATGTGAGGCACCCGTCGGCGGACGGCGGGACATCTTCTGTGCGTCAGTCTATCGGTCCGGCGAAACTCACGGCAGGTCACCCGGCATGTTCAAGGTGTCTTGCCAGGTGCATTTCACAGAGAGCGGAAGCACAGGCCGCATCCGCCCGCGCCTGCACGCGTGCCCCCGGCGGGAGTCGAACCCGCACCGAAGACGATTTTAAGTCGCCTGCCTCTGCCAGTTGGGCCACGGGGGCGTGGCCACCGCTCCCCCGCGCCCGCGCACCGTACGGTGCGCCGCGGGAGGCGACGATGCGACGACGGCGACCGTCCCCGGCGAAGGGGAGGCCGCCGTCGTCGTGTCCGTTCCCGTGCCTGGTGAGGGGGCGACGGTCACGGACGGGGTCTCATGAGGGGATCAGGCCGAGGCCTTCTCCTTGGCCTCGAGCTGCCTCTTGGCGAAGCGGCCGAGCACCGGGGTGCCGCCGGCGGCCTTGAGGAAGGCGTTGCGCGGGCGGTCCAGGTCGTACACGGCGGTGGTGTCCCGGCCGAAGACGGTCTCCAGCACGAAGCCACCGACCACGCGGGCTTTGCGCTCCAGCTGCGGCAGCGCCATGGAGTGGTAGCCGCGGTGGGCGAGCCAGGCGATCGGGCCGAAGATCTTCACGCCCATCGGGTTGCCGACGCCCTTGCCGAAGCCGAGGCCGGCCACGGCTCCGAGGGACTTGTGCTCGTACTCCTGGACCTCGCCCTCGCCGTGGCGCACGGCGAGGTAGTTGGCCACGAGCCGCTTCGCCTGACGGCCGGCGTGCTGGGCGTTCGGGACGCACATGCCGCCCGGTCCGGCGCCGGTCAGGTCCGGCACGGCGCAGACGTCGCCGCAGCCCCAGGCGCCCTCGAGGACGCCGTTCTCCCCGTCCTTGACCTGCAGGGTGGCGGTGACCTCGATACGGCCGCGCTCCTCCACCGGGAAGTCGGTGCCTTGGCCACGGAGTTCGCCGCCACGCCGGCGGTCCACACCAGGGTGTCCGCGCCGAAGCGCTCCACCACGGACTTGTCCGCCATGGAGACCAGCTCCATCACGCCGCCCTCGGCGTTGCCCAGGGAGGTGTTCAGCAGCACCTCGATGCCGCGGCCGCGCAGGTGCTCCACGACCTGCTCGGCCTGCTCCTCGGAGACCTCCGGCATGATGCGGCCCATGGCCTCGACCATCGCGATGCGGACCTCGGACTGGGACAGCTGCGCGTTGCGGGCCACCGCGTTGCGGATGATGTCCTCCATCTCCGCGATGGTCTCCACGCCGGCGAAGCCGCCGCCGACCACCACGAAGGTCAGGGCGCGCTTGCGCTCCTCGCCGTCGGTCATGCGGGCGGCGGCATCCAGGCGCTCCAGGATCTGGTTGCGCAGGGCCACGGCCTCCTCGACGGTCTTCAGGCCGATGCCGGCCTCCGCCAGGCCCGGGATCGGGAAGGTGCGGGTGGTGGCGCCGGCGGTCATCACGATGTCCTGGTACGGCACCTCGAACTCGGCCCCGTCCGCGCCCTGCACCACGGCGGTGCGGCGGGCGTGCTCCACCTTCACCACGGCGCCGCGCACCAGCTCGGCGTCCTTGAGGTGGGTCGCGTGGTCCACCACGGCGTGACGGCCGTCGATGTGACCGCCCACCACCTCCGGCAGGAACGGCTGGTAGGTCATGTACGGCAGCGGGTCGACCACGGTCACGACACCGCCGCGATCCTTGATCTTCGTCTGCAGGGACTTGGCGATGTGGAAGCCGGCGTAGCCGCCGCCGACCACCAGGAGGCGAGGCTTGGGGGAGAGATCGGGGGTGACAGTCATGCCACTGATTCTAGGACTCCCGAGTGTCCGCTGGAAATCAGCGATCCGCCAGCGACAGCACGATCCCGTCCAGGATGTCCCGTTCGCTGGTGACGACCTCGTCCACGCCCGCGATGTCGCGCATCCGCTCGACGATCCGGGACCAGATGAGCGAACCCGCGCCGATCACGTCCACACGGCCCGGATGCATGAAGCCCATGGCGGAGCGCTCCGCGCGGGAGGCCTCCAGCAGGGCACGCGCGGAGGCGGTCACCTCGTCCACCGGCAGGACGGTGGCGTGGATCCGCTCGGAGTCGTACTCCTCCAGGCCCAGGGCGTGGGCCGTCACCGTGGTGACGGTCCCGGCCACCCCGACGACGGCACGCACCGTCTGAAGCGGCAGTCGCCCGGCGACGTGGTCCAGGATCCCGTCCACCCCCGCGGCGGCCGCGTCGACCTGCTCGGGCGAGGGGCCGTCGTCGGGGAGGAAGCGCTCGGTGAAGCGGACGCAGCCCATGTCCATGGACACGGCGTCCACGACCTCGCCGCCGGCCGTGCCCACCACGAACTCGGTGGAGCCGCCGCCGAGGTCCACCACGAGCACGTGGTCCTGCGGGTCCAGTCCGGCCGGCAGCGCCGAGACGGCGCCGCGGAAGGACAGGGCGGCCTCCTCGGCGCCGGAGACGACCTCCGGCTCGACACCGAGGCGCTGCCTCACCCCGTCCACGAAGACCTGGCGGTTCTGCACGTCGCGGGTGGCGGAGGTGGCCACGAACCGGACGGCGCCGGCGTGGTGGCGCTGCACCAGGCGGGCGTAGGCGTCCACCGCGGCGAAGGTGCGCTCCAGCGCCGCCGCGGAGAACTCCCCGGTGGCGTCCACGCCCTCGCCCAGGCGGACGATGGTCATCTCGCGGACCACGTCCGCCAGGGTCTGCGGGTCCTGTTCGTCCGGGCGCGAGATCAGCAGGCGGATGGAGTTGGTGCCGCAGTCCACGCCGGCCACCGTGACCTTCTTCAGTGCCTCGACCTTCTCCAGGTGCCTCACGTGGCGGGACAGGTCCTTGGTGGGCACCTCGGCGGAGGCGTCCCAGGCACCCTCGCAGCGGCAGGCGTCCGGGGTCCACCACTCGGCGATCTTCCCCAGCGCCTCGTCGCCCAGACGGTTGACGCCGGGGCCGGCGGCCAGGGCATGGCCGACCAGGACGTGCAGGCACTTCACCCGTTCGGGCATGCCGCCGGCGGAGATGCCGGCGATCTCCTTCACCTCGCCCACACCGGAGACCTGCCCGATGCGGTCGCGCTCGGCCAGGTAGGCCTCGTGCGCCGCGCGGTGGGCGGCGGCGAGCTCGGCGTCCTCGGCGAGCCGGTCGTTCATGCGGTTCATCTCCCCGTCCGCCTCGAGGCGGGAGACGGCGGCGGTGAGCACCGGGTGCGTCAGGTAGAAGGTGGTGGGGAACGGGATGCCGTTGGACAGGCGCGGGGCCGTGGTGGCCACCAGCGGGTTCCCGCACACGCAGCGCGCGCCGATCTCCACGACGTCGCGGACGGGGCGGCCCAGCTGCAGGGACAGCGTGTCCAGGTCCTGCTCGGTGACGGTGGTCTCGGCGATGCTCATGTGGGGTCCTCGTCAGGGTCGGTGCGGATGGTCGTCGGGTCGGTGGGGCCCGCAGGGCGGACGGGTCCCGCCCCGCGGCAGTGCGGCCGGGCCCGGGGGCCGGCACACGGGGCGGCCGTGTGTCACTCGGTGGCGGCACGCACCACGGAGTCCCAGAGGCCCTCGGCCCAGGGCAGGTCCTCGTTGACCGGCTCCTCACGGGTGCTGGCCGCCTCCTGAGGGGCCTGCTCGAGACGGTCCTGGCCGGTGACCCGGTAGAGGGTCTCCCCCGGCATGACCAGGTCCAGGCGGTCCCGCGCCTGCTGCTTCACGAAGTCCTCGTCCTCCCAGCGGGCGATGCGGTCCTCGTACTCCGCCTTCGTGCGGCGCTGGTCCTGGATGTCCTGCTCGGCCGCGGCGATCTCCAGCGACTGGTTGAGGTACACGCGCAGCGTGGGGGCCATCAGGGTGGCCGCGATGAAGATCACCGCGATCACGAGCAGCGAACGGCCGGTGACCGAGCGCGCCGGGACGGCCTGGGGCCGGCTGCGCGCCGACGCGCCGCGTCCTGGGCCGCCTGCTCG
>NZ_JBNFOB010000110.1:0-7412 GCF_057364565.1 Micrococcus sp. LASM2_SD2
CGACCGCGCGGACCTCGCCCGTGACCGGCGGTGGAGCCGGCAGTCGCGGTGGTGGCCGCCCTCGCCGAGGCCCCGGCCGTGGCGGACCTGGACTGGTCCCGCATCCACCTCTGGTGGGGCGACGAACGCTGGCTCCCGGCCGGCGACGCGGAGCGCAACGACCACCAGGCACGTCAGGCCGGGATCGACGCGCTCATGGCCCGCACCGCGGGCAGCCCCCGCGCACTCACCGAGGAGACGGTCCACCCGTTCCCCACCGCGGACGCGGGCCTGGACCTGGACGCGGCCGCCGCGCGCGCCTGTGCCGAACTGACCCCGATGCCCCGGTTCACCGTGGTGCTGCTCGGCATGGGCCCGGACAGCCACGTGGCCAGCCTCTTCCCGGACCACGACGGCCTCTCGGTGACGGGGGTGCCCGCCGCAGCCGTCCGACACTCCCCCAAGCCGCCGCCCGAACGCCTCACCCTCACCCGTGAGGCCGTCTGCGCGGCGGACGAGGTCTGGTTCACCGTGGCCGGAGCCGACAAGGCCGAGGCCGTGACTGCCGTCCGTGCGCGTCGGGCCGAGCGGAGACAGGACAAGGAGCACCCGGCCACCCTGGTCTCCGGCACCTCCGCGACCGTCTGGTGGCTGGACGAGGCCGCCTGCGGCCGCTGACGGCGCTGCGGGCGCGGGCCCTCCCACGACGACAAGGCCCCCTTCCTCCTCGGCGCGCTGCGCGGAGAGGAAGGGGGCCGTCGTCGCCGTGAGGTTCAGACCTCCACGTCGAGGCGGGCAATCAGGCCGATCAGCACGATCATCACGGCCCAGAGGACCGCCGTGGTGACGGTGACGCGGGCCAGGAGCTTCTGGGAGGCGCCCGAGGCGGACATCGAGGAGGACACGCCGCCGCCGAACATGTCGGAGACGCCGCCGCCACGGCCCTTGTGCAGCAGCACCAGCAGGATGAGCAGGACGCTGGACAGCGCCACAAGGACCTGCAGGATCACCATCAGGACGTCCACGGATCACTCCTCGGGATGTGGGCGGGCGGGGGCTGTGCCCCCCGTCCGCCACGGGGTTCTCGGCTCGGCAGGTCCGCCCGGTCAGGAGGCGGAGTCGAATTGGACGATCCTAACAAACTCGTCAGCGTCCAGGCTGGCACCGCCGACGAGCGCGCCGTCCACGTCCGGCTGCGCGAGCAGCTCGGGCGCGGACGCCGCCTTGACGGAGCCGCCGTAGAGGATGCGTGCCGCCGCGGCGACCTCCTCCCCGGCGAGGCGCTCGATCTCGGCGCGCAGTGCCCGGCACATCTGCTGGGCGTCGTCTGCACCGGCGACCTCACCGGTGCCGATCGCCCAGACGGGCTCGTACGCGACCACGATCCGTGCGACCTGCTCGGCGGACAGCCCCTGCAGGGCCGCCGTGAGCTGGGCGACGGTGTGCGCCACGTGCTCGCCGGCCTGGCGGACCTCGAGCCCCTCGCCGACGCAGAGCACCGGCACGAGCCCGTGCTCCAGCGCGGCGGAGACCTTGGCGGCCACGACCTCGTCGTCCTCACCGTGGATCTCGCGGCGCTCCGAGTGGCGACGATCACGTAGGTGCAGTCCAGCTTGGCCAGGAACGCCCCGGAGACATCGCCGGTGTAGGCGCCGTTCGCGTGCGGAGAGAGGTCCTGGCCGCCGAAGGCCAGCTCCAGCCGGTCACCGCGGACCAGGGTCTGGACGCTGCGCAGGTCGGTGAACGGCGGGAAGACCGCCACCTCAACCTGCTCCTGCTCGTGGCCGGCGTCCTTCAGACCCCAGGCGACCTTCTGGACGAGGTCCACGGCCTGGATGTGGTCCAGGTTCATCTTCCAGTTGCCCGCGATCAGCGGGACGCGTGCGGTCTGCTCCGTCATGGGTTCAGGCCTTTCCGCCGGTGAGGGCCGAGACGCCGGGCAGCTCCTTGCCCTCGAGGTACTCCAGGGAGGCGCCGCCGCCGGTGGAGATGTGGCCGAACTGACCGTCCTCGAAGCCGAGGGTGCGCACGGCCGCGGCGGAGTCGCCGCCTCCCACCACGGACAGGCCGCCGCCGGCGGTGGCCTCGGTCAGGCCCTGGGCCACGGCCCGGGTGCCCTCCGCGAAGGCCGGGAACTCGAACACGCCCATCGGGCCGTTCCAGAACACGGTCTTGGCGCCGGCGACCTCGGCCGCGTACGCCTTCGCGGTCTCCGGGCCGATGTCCAGGCCCATGGCCTTGTCCCCGTGGGCGCCGGAGGTGAGGGCGTCCACCGGCAGCACCTCGTGCTCGGCATCCTTGGCGAATCCGGAGGCCATGACGATGTCGGTGGGGAGGACGATGGTGGCGGCGTCCTTGCCGGAGCGCTCCAGGTAGCCCTTGACGGTGTCCAGCTGGTCCTCCTCCAGCAGCGAGGAGCCGACCTCATGGCCCTGGGCCTTGAGGAAGGTGAAGAGCATGCCGCCGCCGATCAGCAGGGTGTCCGCCTTCACCAGCAGGTTGTCGATCACCGCGAGCTTGTCCGAGACCTTCGAACCGCCCAGCACCACCACGTAGGGGCGCTCCGGAGACTCGGTGAGGCGGGTGAGCACCTCGAGCTCGGTGGCCACCAGCGGGCCCTGGTGGGCCGGCAGCAGGGCGGCGATGTCCGCGACCGAGGCGTGCGCGCGGTGCACGGCGCCGAACGCGTCGCCCACGTAGGCGCCGTCCTCGCCGGCCAGCGCCGCCATCTCCTTCGCGAGCTCCTGACGCTCGGCCGCGTCCTTGGAGGTCTCGCGGGCGTCGAAGCGAACGTTCTCGAGGAGGAGGACCTGGCCCTCCTGCAGGGCGGCGGCCTTCTCCTGGGCGGACGGGCCGGTGACGTCCTCGGCGAGGGCGACCTCGGCACCGAGCAGCTCGGACATGCGGGCGGCCACGGGCTTCAGGGAGAAGGTCGGGTCCGGCTCGCCCTTCGGACGGCCCAGGTGGGCCATGACGATCACCTTGGCGCCGGCGTCGGCCAGCTCCTTCACGGCGGGCAGCGAGGCACGGATGCGGCCGTCGTCGGTGACGGTGGAGCCGTCCAGGGGGACGTTGAGGTCCGAGCGGATCAGCACGGTGCGTCCGCGCACTCCGGCGGAGAGCAGGTCGTTCAGGGTCTGGGCGGTCATCGGGCGTCCTCCTTGGCGCGACGGGAACCGGGATGGGGTCTTGCGGGGGCACACGCGCACACGCCGGTGGGCGGGGCCGGTGCCGTCGGGTCGATTCTAGGCAACGGCCCGCACCGACACGTGGTCGGTGCGGGCCGTGGCGGTCGCAGCGACGCTCAGAGCTTGGAGGCGATGAGCGAGGTGAGGTCGAGCAGCTGGCAGGTGTAGCCGTACTCGTTGTCGTACCAGCCGATGATCTTCACGGTCTGGCCGATCGACTTGGTCAGCGGGGCGTCATAGGTACACGCGGCCGGGGTCGTCACGATGTCCGAGGAGACGATCGGGTCCTCGGAGTACACCAGGCGGCCCTTCATCGGACCGGACTCGGCGGCCTTCTTGAAGGCGGCGTTGACCTCGTCGACGTCCACGTGGCGGGTCAGCTCGACGGTGAGGTCGGTGGCGGAGCCGGTGATGGTCGGCACGCGCATGGCGAAGCCGTCCAGCTTGCCCTCGAGCTCGGGGATGACCGCGCCGATGGCCTTGGCGGCACCGGTGGAGGTCGGGACCATGTTCTGCGCGGCGGCACGGGCACGGCGGCGGTCCTTCTTGTGGACGTTGTCGTGCAGGTTCTGGTCGCCGGTGTAGGCGTGGATGGTGGTCATGATGCCGTCCACGATCCCGAACTCGTCGTTCAGGACCTTGACCATCGGGGCCAGGCAGTTGGTGGTGCAGGAGGCGTTGGAGACGATGTGCATGGTCTCCGGGTCGTACGTCTCGTCGTTGACGCCCATGACGAACGTGCCGTCGACCTCCTTGCCGGGGGCGGAGATGACGACCTTCTTGGCGCCGCGTCCAGGTGGGCCTTGGCCTTCTCGCCGGAGGTGAAGATGCCGGTGCAGTCGATCACGATGTCGACGCCCAGGTCGCCCCACGGCAGCTTGGACGGGTCCGGCTCCGCGAACATCTTGACGGTCCGGCCCTCCACCACGAGGGCGTCGTCGGCGAGCTCGAGCTCGCCCGGGAAGGTGCCCAGGATGGTGTCGTACTTGGTCAGGTAGAACAGGTCCTCATTGTCCGCCAGGTCGTTGACGGCCACGAGCTCCAGCTCGGGCGTGCGCTCGAGGATGACGCGCAGGGCGTTGCGTCCGATGCGTCCGAATCCGTTGATGGCGATCTTGGTCATGCGTGCCTCTGTTCCTCGCACCCGGTGCGGGCGCGTGCTGATGGGTGGCGGTGGGGACGGACGGGGGTCGGTGGACGACGTCCGGGCCCGCGCCTCCCGGCCCCGTCGCAGCGGTCAGACGGCGGTCGGGAGGGCGGCCGGGGCCGCTCCGCCTGCGGTGCCGGGGGCGGGGGTGTCACACCCCAGCACCGCAGGCGGACAGGCCGGATCAGGCCGGCAGGATGAGGCCGGAGGCGCCGTTGCGGGCCGCGGCGAAGCGGGCCTGCACGTCCTCCCAGTTCACGATGTTCCAGATCGCCTTGACGTAGTCGGCCTTGACGTTCTGGTAGTCCAGGTAGAAGGCGTGCTCCCACATGTCCAGCTGGAACAGCGGGATGGTGGCCACCGGCACACCGTTCTGCTGGTCGTAGAACTGCTCGATCACCAGGTTGCCGCCGACCGGCTCGTAGGCCAGGACGGCCCAGCCGGAGCCCTGGATGCCCAGGGCGGCGGCGGTGAAGTGGGCCTGGAACTTCTCGAAGGAGCCGAAGTACTCGTCGATCGCGGCGGCGAGCTCGCCGGTCGGCTTGTCGCCGCCGTTCGGGGAGAGGTTCTTCCAGAAGATCGAGTGGTTGGTGTGGCCGCCCAGGTTGAACGCGAGGTCCTTCGAGAGCTGGTTGACCGAACCGAAGTCCTCGGCCTCGCGGGCCGCGGCCAGCTTCTCGAGGGCGGTGTTCGCGCCCTTCACGTAGGTGGCGTGGTGCTTGGAGTGGTGCAGCTCCATGATGCGCGCGGAGATGTGCGGCTCCAGGGCGGCGTAGTCGTAGTCCAGCTCCGGCAGGGTGAATTCGGCCATGAGTCCTCCTCAATCGTGTCGGGTGCGCTCCCGCCGTCGGCCGTCGGGCCGCGCCGGGGGCGCTGTGCGATGCCGCGGCCGACCGGGTGTGTCCCCGGAACGGCCCTCGGCATCCCTTCCACCCTCCATCCTTGTACGGGACTCCGCCGGACGCCACCTTCGGGCGCCGCACGCGACGGCTTCCGCGCACCGCGAACGGACGGCGGTCAGTCCTGGGGCGCGACGTCGTCGGCGAGGACGTCCTCGAGCTCGGGCACGACGGCCTCGTCGGTGCCCGGGATGCCCTGCTCGGCCGCCCGCTTGTCCGCGGTCGCCAGCAGGCGGCGGATGCGGCCGGCGATGGCGTCCTTGGTCATCGGAGGGTCGGCGAGGCGGCCGAGCTCGTCCAGCGAGGCCTGCTTGTGCCGGATGCGCAGCATGCCCGCGTAGCGCAGATGCTCCGGGGCGTCGTCCCCGAGGATCTCCAGGGCGCGCTCCACGCGTGCGCCCGCCGCGACGGCCGCCTGCGCGGAGCGCCGCAGGTTCGCGTCGTCGAAGTTGGCGAGGCGGTTCGCCGTGGCGCGCACCTCCTTGCGGGTCCGGCGTTCCTGCCAGGTCGCCGCGGTCTGGGCGGCACCGACCCGCTCGAGCAGTGCGGCGATCGCCTCCCCGTCACGGACCACCACACGGTCGGCCTGACGGACCTCGCGCGCCTTCGCGGTCACACCGAGGCGGCGTGCGGCCCCGACCAGCGCGAGGGCCGCCTCGGGCCCGGGCAGGTCACCTCCAGGCATGCCGAGCGGCCCGGCTCGGTGAGGGAGCCGTGGGCCAGCAGCGTGCCCCGCCAGAGGGCGGCGGTGTCGTCAATCGACCCGTTGACCAGGGCGGAGGGCAGGCCGCGGACGGGGCGGCCACGGGGATCCAGCAGGCCCGTCTGACGGGCGAGCGCCTCGCCGTCCTTGACCACGCGGATGACGTAGCGCTGGCCGCGGCGCAGGTTGCCTCCGGAGACCACCACGATCTCGGAGGCGTGGCCGAACAGCTCGCCGACGGCCTGGCGCAGGCGGCGCGCGGTGGCGCCGTGGTCCAGCTCGGCCTCCACGACGATGCGACCGGAGATGATGTGCAGGCCGCCCGCGAAGCGCAGCAGGGCGGCGACCTCCGCACGACGCTCCGACGTGGTCGCCACGGGCACCCGTGCGAGCTCGTCCTTGAGGTCGGTGGTCAGTGCCATGCGGGGTCGTCTCCTTCGGGGCGGGTGGGCGGGCGGGTGCCGGAGCCCTCGGCCGCGTCTGCGGCGGACCGGATCCGGTGCATGGCCTCCTCGAAGGCCACGGCGAGCAGCAGCGGGTCATGGGCGGCCCGGTCGCGGCCCCGGGTCACTCTACTAAAGACGGTCAACGCCCCCATCTGCTCCGCCGCCGTCTCGAAGCCCTCCCGGTCCGTGACCGACTCCGGTGCGGCGAGGATGGCGTCGAAGGCGAGGTCCGGCGCGTAGGAGCGGATGACGCGCAGCTGGTCCGCATGGGTCATCCCGGTCGTCTCGAGGGTGCCGGTGTGCAGGTTGCTGACGTACAGCTTCTTCGCCGGCGACGCCGTGAGCGCCTCACGCATCCCAGGCATCAGCAGGTGCGGCAGCACGGACGTGTAGAGGGAGCCGGGGCCGAGCACGACCACCTCGGCCTGGGCGATGGCCTCCAGCGCCTCGGACGTGGGCTCCGCGTCCTCGGGGGTGAGCCGCACGTCCAGGACCTGCCCGTGGTGGGCGGCCTCGGCGAGGGCGACCTGGCCCTCCACGGAGCGGCGGCACAGCCCGCCGGACTCCTCGGACAGCACGGTGCCGGCGATCGTCAGCGGCGTCCGGGACGCCGGCAGCACCCGGCCGTCCGCACGCAGCAGCGCGCCGGCCCAGAGCAGGCCGTCCACCGGGTCGCCGAGAAGTTCCCAGAGGGCCACGATGAGCAGGTTGCCCAGCGCGTGGTTCTCCAGCGTCGCGTCCTCGGCCGGCACGCGGGTCGCGTGGAACCGGTGCTGCATGGCCGCCGCCCAGGTGCGACCCCAGTCCGTGTCGTCGCAGAGGGCCGCCAGGGCCATCCGCAGGTCCCCGGGGGCAGCACGTCCATCTCCCGGCGGATCGTGCCGGAGGAGCCGCCGTCGTCGGCCACCGTCACCACCGCGGTGAGGTCACCGGCCACATGGCGCAGGGCGGCCAGGGAGGCGGAGAGCCCGTGGCCGCCGCCGAGGGCGACGACGGACGGTCCGGTGGGCCGTGCGGCCGCACCGGAGCGGGCGCCGCACCGGAGCGGGC
>NZ_JBNFOB010000111.1:0-7397 GCF_057364565.1 Micrococcus sp. LASM2_SD2
GTCGAGCGCGCCCGGCCGCCGCGTCCCGCGACGGCGACGCCCGTCCCCCACCCGCCCATCCGATGGAGCCCCATGAGCCCCGCCCACACCGCCACGCCTGCGGCACTGCCCGAACCCACCCGTGAACAGGTCCGCCGCTGGCGCCGCTACCTCGCCGACGAGATCGCCGAGGGCCAGATCTACCGGGACATCGCCGCCCGCAAGGACGGCGTGGAGCGCGAGATCCTGCTCGGCCTGGCCGAGGCGGAGAAGCGGCACGAGCAGCACTGGCGCACCCTGCTCGGCGAGCACGCGCAGAACCCGCCGCGCCCTTCCTTACGCCGTCTGCTGCTGCGGTGGCTCGCCCGCATCTTCGGCTCCGTGTTCGTGCTGGCCCTGGCCCAGCGCGCCGAGTCGGACAGCCCCTACGCCAAGGACTCGGATGTGCCGGAGGGCATGGTCGCGGACGAGGCCATCCACGAGGAGGTGGTGCGCGGCCTGGCCGCCCGGGGCCGTGAGCAGCTGGCAGGCTCCTTCCGTGCCGCCGTATTCGGCGCCAATGATGGTCTCGTGTCCAACCTGGCCCTGGTGATGGGCATCGGGGCCACCGGTGTGGCCCCCTCCGTGGTGCTGTTCACCGGTGTGGCGGGCCTGCTGGCCGGCGCCCTGTCCATGGCGGCCGGGGAATTCGTGTCCGTCCGCTCCCAGCGCGAGCTGCTGGAGGCCTCCTCCCCCACCCAGGTGACCCTGGAGGCCGCCGAGTACCTGGACATCGACGCCAACGAGCTCGAACTCGTCTACCTGGCCCGTGGGATGTCCGAGGAGGACGCCAAGCACCGCGCCCTCGAGCGCCTCGGCTACCTGAGCTGCGACTGCAACCCGAAGTACTCCGCCCGCCCGGACGGCTCGAAGGGCCCGGTGGACCATTCCGACGACTACGCGGAGATCGGCTCGGCCTGGACCGCTGCCGGTTCGTCCTTCTGCTTCTTCGCCGTGGGCGCGCTCATCCCGATCCTGCCGTACCTGTTCGGCCTGGCCGGCATGACCGCCCTGGTGCTCGCGCTGGTGCTGGTGGGCGGCGCTCTGCTGTTCACCGGCGGCGTGGTGGGCGTGCTCTCCGGCTCCTCCCCGATGGCCCGCGCACTGCGGCAGCTCGCCATCGGCTTCGGCGCCGCCGGCGTCACCTACGTGCTCGGCCTGCTCTTCGGCGCGAACGTGGGCTGACGGGCGTCCACCGCCTGCTCTGCCCCGCAGGCACACGGCCCCTGCCCCTCAGGACGAGGGACAGGGGCCGTGGTGCATCCGCCTGCCGGCGCGGGGCGCCGGGGCCCCACACAATCTGCACGACGGGCGTCGCAGGCCGGGCCCACTCCGCGAACCAGCCCTCTGGACTGTTCACCACCGATCGTCAGAAATGACCCGGCCTGATGCCCCCGCGGCCCCTGCCTCTCTGGATGAGACGCACGGGCCGCGCTGTATCGGCCCACGGCTGGCAGATCGTCTCCAGATCCTCGTGGGTGTGGCATCTCGGCGCCCCCAGATCTGTTCGTCTCGGGTTCCACAGACTTCGTGTGCCGGCCTGGACGGCAATCGTTCGATATGGTTGGCTTGGCCTGACTGCCGGTCTTCTCACGGCGGGGCTCCTCCCCTCGGGACGCGGCAGCACCCATCCTGGAGTCTTCATGCACCACCCCACTCTCGCGCCGTCCCGCCGCGCCGTCGTCGCAGGTCTGGCATGGTCCACGCCCGTCGTGGCTGCGTCCCTGGCGGCACCCGCATTCGCCACGTCCCCCCGCTGTCTCGTCACGACCACCGCGACCTGGAACTCCGCCCGGTACGTGCGTTCGAGCTCCACGACGGGCGTCTACACCTTCCCCGACCCGGACGGCACCGGCCCCCTGCAGGGCATGACGCTCACGGTCTCGACGGAGCTGGGATCGAACACCCGCACCGGCAATCAGGGCGCCACCGTGCCAAACAACCCCACCGTCAACAACAACCTGCGAGCCGCGCGGGAACCACCATCGGCGGGGCGACCAGCCCCCTCGGCCTGCATCAGTCGCCGATCCGCAACTCGGACAAGACCGACACGCTCACCGACGCCAACAAGTCGGTTACCACGTTCACGTTCACCCGCCAGGTGACCAGCCTGTCGTTCACGATCACGGACATCGACTCCGCCTCCAACGATTTCTGGGATGCGGTCGCCGTGGTGAGCCCCACGGCCTACACCGCCACCAAGACGTCGTCCACCCAGGTGACGGGAGCCGGCACCGTCACCAACCCGTGGCAGGCCGCGAACGCCAACCTGCCGGTCCCCGACACGTCGACCGCCGGCAACGTCCGGGTGACCTTCAGCGCGCCGCTCACCACGTTCGCGATCCACTACTGGAACCGGACGAAACTCTTCCGTTCTGACATCGACGGCGATCAGGGCATCTTCATCTCGGACCTGCAGCTCACCTACAACGCCTGCCCTGCCTGACCCGCCGCGCACGGCACACGGCCCCTGCCCCTCAGGACGAGGGACAGGGGCCGTGGTGCATCCGCCTGCCGGTGCGGGGCGCCGCCGGCGCCCCGCACCGCGGGATCAGGCCTGGGCCTGCAGGATCTCCCGCATGAGCTGAGCGGTCTCGGACGGCGTCTTGCCGACCTTCACGCCCGCGGCCTCGAGGGCCTCCTTCTTGGCCTGCGCGGTGCCGGCGGAGCCGGAGACGATGGCGCCGGCGTGGCCCATGGTCTTGCCCTCCGGGGCGGTGAAGCCGGCCACGTAGCCGACGACCGGCTTGGTGACGTTGGCCTTGATGAACTCGGCCGCACGCTCCTCGGCGTCGCCGCCGATCTCACCGATCATCACGATGGCCTGGGTGTCCGGGTCGGCCTCGAAGGCCTCGAGGGCGTCGATGTGGGTGGTGCCAATGACCGGGTCGCCGCCGATGCCGATGGCGGTGGAGAAGCCGAAGTCACGCAGCTCGTACATCATCTGGTAGGTCAGGGTGCCGGACTTGGACACCAGACCGATCGGGCCGGTGCCGGTGATGGTGGCCGGGGTGATGCCGGCCAGGGCCTCGCCCGGGGTGATGATGCCGGGGCAGTTCGGGCCGATGATGCGGGTCTTCGGCTTGCCGTCCTCGCCGGTCTTGGACTGGGACAGGGCGAAGAACTCGGCGGAGTCCTGCACCGGGATGCCTTCGGTGATGACCACGAGCAGCGGGATCTCGGCCTCGATGGCCTCGATGGCGGCGTCCTTGGCGAAGGCCGGCGGCACGAAGGCCACGGACACGTCGGCGCCGGTCTCCTTCATGGCCTCCTCGACGGAGCTGAAGACCGGGAGCTCGACGGCGTTGCCGTCCTTGTCCTCGTGGTTCACGGTGGTGCCGGCCTTGCGGGCGTTCACGCCGCCCACGATGTTGGTGCCGGCCTTGAGCATCAGGCGGGTGTGCTTGGTGCCCTCGCCGCCGGTGATGCCCTGGACGATGACCTTGGAGTCCTTGTTCAGGTAGATGGACATGTCAGTCTTACCTCAGTCTTTCCGAAAGCTCAGTTGGCGGCGTGGGCGAGCTCGGCGGCCTTGTCGGCGCCCTCGTCCATGGTGGCGGCCAGGGTGACGAGCGGGTGGTTCGCCTCATCGAGGATGCGGCGGCCCTCCTCCACGTTGTTGCCGTCCAGGCGCACGACCAGCGGCTTGGTGGCGGTGTCGCCCAGGATCTCGAGGGCCTTGACGATGCCGTTGGCCACGGCGTCGCACGCGGTGATGCCGCCGAAGACGTTCACGAACACGGACTTGACCTGCTCGTCGCCCAGGATGACGTCGAGGCCGTTGGCCATGACCTCGGCGTTGGCGCCGCCGCCGATGTCCAGGAAGTTGGCCGGCTTCACGCCGCCGTGCTTCTCCCCGGCGTAGGCCACGACGTCCAGGGTGGACATCACGAGGCCGGCGCCGTTGCCGATCACGCCGACCTGGCCGTCCAGCTTCACGTAGTTGAGGTCGTTGGCCTTGGCCTTGGCCTCCAGCGGGTCCTCGGTGCGCTCGTCGACGAGGGCGGCGTGGCCCTCCTGGCGGAACTCCGCGTTGTCGTCGAGGGAGACCTTGCCGTCCAGGGCGAGGATCTTGCCGTCGCCGGTCTTCACCAGCGGGTTCACCTCGACGAGGGTGGCGTCCTCCTTCTCGAACACGCCCCAGAGCTTCTGGATGACAGAGGCGACCTCGGACTTCAGCTCCTCCGGGAAGTTCGCCTCGTCCACGATCTTCTGCGCGGTCTCGGCGTCGATGCCGGTGAGCGCGGAGACGGGCACCTTGGCCAGGGCCTCCGGGCGCTCCTCGGCCAGCTGCTCGATCTCCACGCCGCCCTCGACCGAGCACATGGCCAGGTAGGTGCGGTTGGCGCGGTCCAGCAGCACGGAGAAGTAGTACTCCTCGGCGATGTCGGCGCCCTGGGCGACCATGACCTGGTGGACGGTGTGGCCCTTGATGTCCATGCCCAGGATGGCCTTGGCGTGCTCGTAGGCCTCGTCCGCCGTCTTGGCGACCTTCACGCCCCCGGCCTTACCGCGGCCACCGACCTTGACCTGGGCCTTGACGACGGTCACGCCGCCGATCTTCTCAGCGGCCGCCTTGGCCTCTTCCGGGGTCTGCGCCACGATGCCGGCCAGCACGGGCACGCCGTGCTTCTCGAACAGATCGCGCGCCTGGTACTCATACAGGTCCACGGTTACGGAGTCCTTCTACGTCGAAGACAGTGGGCCCGGCACGGCACAGACGTGCCCGTCCGGGCGAACGTGCCCCACCGCCTCCTCCAGCCGCGTGCGCGCGGCGAACTCGGACGGCAGGCAACCGTTCCACTGCTCACTCTAACCGAGAAACACCCTCGGGAACACGGCCCGCGAGCCGTTTTCCGACCGATCGGTCAGTCCACCTTCTCCAGCGGCGCGTAGCGCAGCAGCAGGCGCTTCTGCGCGCCGGTCTCCGCGAAGGTGACGGTCGCCACGGTCTTGTCCCCGGCACCGGTGACCCCGACGACGGACCCCTCGCCGAACGTCGCGTGCCGCACCCGGTCCCCCGGGGACAGCTGGACGATCTCCCGCTGCGGGCTGACCCGCCTCGGGGCCTGTCCGCGGACCACGCCGGAGGGCACCGTGAGGTCTTTGGCCTCGTCCCCGCGGGTGAGGCGCTGACGCACCCGGGGTGCGGGGCCGTCGTCGTTCCTCCCGGTGCCGGGGCCGTAGGCGCCGGACCCGTACGCAGAGGCACGGCCGGACGAGCCCCGGCCGCCGTACGCGCCCGAGCCGGAGGACCCCCCGGAACGGGCGCCGAACCGCTCGGAGTACCGGGAGGTCCCGGCTCCGGCCAGCGAGGTGATGGATCCGAAGGACGAGCCGCCCGGACGAACCGCGCCCTCGCGCTCCCAGTCGATGAGCGACTCGGGGATCTCGGCCAGGAACTGGCTGGGCGGGTTGTACTGGTGCTGACCCCACAGGGAGCGGACCTCAGCGCGGGTGACGTGCAGGCGCTCACGGGCACGGGTGAGGCCCACGTAGGCCAGCCGGCGCTCCTCGGCCATCTCCTTCTCGTCCGTCATGGACCGCGAGTGCGGGAAGACGCCGTGCTCCATGCCGGTCAGGAACACCACGGGGAACTCGAGGCCCTTGGCCGTGTGCAGGGTCATCAGGGTGACCTGGCCCTGCTGCTCGGCGAGCGCCTCGCCCTCCACGTCCGGGGCGGCGGGCAGCTGGTCCGCGTCCGCCACCAGGGCCACCTGCTCGAGGAAGTCCGCGAGTGTGCCGTCCGGGGTGGACTTCTCGAAGGCCCGCACCACGGCCACGAGCTCGCCGAGGTTGTCCGCGCGGGACTCGTCCTGCAGGTCCTCGGACTCGCGCAGCGCGGCGAGCATGCCGGACTGCTCCAGCACCGCCTCCAGCACGGTGGCCGGGCCGGAGCCCTCGGCCACCTGGGCGAGGTCGTCCATCATCTGCACGAAGCCTCTGACCGCCTTGAGCGAGCGGGTGGCCATGCCCGGGGCGTTCTCTGCGTCCCGCAGCGCCGCGAAGAACGGGATGCGGTTCCGGTCCGCCCAGGCGGCCACGGCCCCCTCGGCGCGGTCCCCGATGCCCCGCTTGGGCTCGTTGAGGATGCGGCGGACGTTGATGTCGTCATCCGGGTTCACCAGCGCCCGCAGGTAGGCCAGGGCGTCCTTGATCTCCTTGCGATCGTAGAACCGGGTGCCGCCGATCACCCGGTACGGGATGCCGCGGGTGACCAACCGCTCCTCGAGGGAGCGGGACTGCGCGTTGGTGCGGTAGAACACCGCCACATCCTTGGGGCGCACCCCGTGCTCGTCCTGGAGGCGGTCGATCTGCGTGGCGATCCACTCGGCCTCCGCAGACTCGTTCTCCGCCGTGTAGCCCACGATCTTCGCTCCGGCGCCCTCCGCGGTCCACAGGGACTTCGGGCGGCGGTCCGGGTTGTTCGAGATCACCGCGTTGGCGGCGTCCAGGATGGTCTGCGTGGAGCGGTAGTTCTGCTCCAGCTTGATGGTGGCCGCGTCCGCGAAGTCCTGCTCGAACTCCACGATGTTGCGGATGTCCGCGCCGCGGAAGGCATAGATGGACTGGTCCGAGTCGCCGACGACGGTCAGCTCGCCGCCGGGGGTCTGGACGCCCTCCGGCACGCCGGCCGGCCCGGCCAGCAGACGGATCAGTCGGTACTGCGCGTGGTTGGTGTCCTGGTACTCGTCCACGAGCACGTGGCGGAAGCGGCGGCGATAGTTGTCCAGGATCGCCGGGAACGCCTCGAACATGTGCACGGTCATGCCGATCAGGTCGTCGAAGTCCAGGGCGTTCGCCTGCCGCAGCCGGGCGGTGTAGTCCGTGTACACGGCGGAGACGGCCTGCCCCCAGGGGTCGTTCTGCGCCACGGTGGCCGCGTAGTCGTCCGCCTCGGTCAGCTCGTTCTTCAGGGAGCTGATCTTGTTCAGGATGCCCTTGGGGTGGAAGCGCTTCGGGTCCAGGTCCTGCGCCTTCGCGATCTGCGTGACCAGGCGCAGCGAGTCCGCGGAGTCGTAGATGGTGAACGTGGACTTCAGGCCGATCGCCGAGGCCTCGTTGCGCAGGATGCGCACCGCCGAGGAGTGGAACGTGGAGATCCACATCCGCTGGGCCACCGGGCCGATCAGCCCGGTGATGCGCTCGCGCATCTCCGCCGCCGCCTTGTTGGTGAAGGTGATGGCCAGGATCTCGTGGGGACGCGCCTGACCGGTGGCCAGCAGGTGCGCGATCCGGTGCGTGAGCACACGGGTCTTGCCCGAGCCTGCGCCCGCCACGATCAGCAGCGGCGCCCCGGTGTGCTGCACCGCGGCGGCCTGCTGCGGGTTCAGCCCCTCCACGAGCGACTCCGGCGTCGGCGGCCCGCCGGTCCGCCG
>NZ_JBNFOB010000112.1:0-7393 GCF_057364565.1 Micrococcus sp. LASM2_SD2
CGAGCAGCGGAACCGCGGTGCGGTGGCGACGCCGACGGCGCTCCTCGGGCGCGGGTCTGTGCGGCCGTGGGCGCGGCGGCCACGGAGTGGGGCGCCCCATCAGCGGCTTCTCGACGGCGACCCGGAGCAGCCATGCCAGCGGGATGGACACGGCGGCCAGCACCAGCCCCAGCCACAGGGGCAGGTCCTCGGCGTACCGCCAGGACACGATCGCGATGAGCGGCCAGTGCACGAGGTACAGGGAGTAGGACAGGTCTCCGATCCAGCGGGCCGGACCGCTGGAGAGCAGGGTCCCGACGCCGACGCCGTGACGGTCGCCCACGGCATGGGTGCCCGCCAGGATCATCAGCGCGGAGCCGAAGACCGGCAGCGCGGCGGCGTAACCGGGGAAGACGGTCTGCTCGGTGAAGACGACCACGGCGACGAACACCATGGCGAGGCCGACCCAGCCGCAGAGGACGCGCACGGCCGCGGGGAGGGCGGGCATGAGGACGACGGCCGCGGCCAGGGCCGCGCCGACGGCCAGCTCCCAGGCACGTGTGGTGGTGATGAAGTAGGCGGCGCCCAGGTTGCCCGGAGTGAACAGGACCGAGTGGACGAAGGAGACGAGGCCCACCACGAGCGCGAGGACGAGGACGCGGGAGGCGACGGCGCTGGGGTCCAGGGCGGTGGTCGCGGACGCGGCTGCTGGCGACGGGGCGGAGGTGTCCGAGGTCGGGCGGCCGCCGGCGGCACGACGACGCAGGGCGACGGCCACGAGCAGGGTCAGCAGCAGGGGCCAGACGAGGTAGTACTGCTCCTCGACGCCCAGCGACCAGTAGTGCTGGAGCGGGCTGGGGGCGGCCTCGGCGTTGAAGTAGTCCGTGCTGTCGGCCGCGAGGGACCAGTTCGCCACACTCAGTGCCGCCCACAGGCCGGTCCAGCCGAGGGACTCCCACCGGGACAGCGGGAAGAAGAGCCACCCGGCGGCCAGGGTCAGGGCGATCACCACGAGCGCGGCCGGGAGGATGCGCCGGACACGGCGGACGTAGAAGTCCACCAGTGAGATCCGGCCGGTGCGGCTGATCTCCTTGATCAGCAGGCCTGTGATGAGGAAACCGGAGATGACGAAGAAGACGTCGACGCCGACGTAGCCGCCCGGAAGCCAGGGCAGGCCGGCATGGAACAGCAGGACGGACAGGACGGCGACGGCGCGCACGCCCTGGATGTCCGCACGGAAGCGGTGGACGCCGAGGCCGGACGGAGGCAGGGCACGGCGTGGCCGTGCCTGAGCGGTCGACGCCGCCGAGGAGGAGGAAGGGGGCATGTGGAGTGAGGTGAGGACGACGGGGATGGGAGGTCGGCCGTCACGGCGCACGGGGGGATGGGGCGCGAGACGGCGGCGCGTCGATCGGTGGCATCGACCGCTCATGGGACCGCTGCTCCGTCACGAGTGCGGCGGCGAGGCGCATGCGCCCCGCCAGGCTCCCGCAACGGACCCGTCGACGAACCGGTGATCCTACTGGCCCGTGGAAGGTGTCACCTGTGCGTCGCTGTACGCCGGCTGTCAAGCCCCCTCTGCCCCGAGCCGCTGCGACAGCGCGCAGGAACGGAGGACCTCAGCCGGTCCCGGCCTCCGTCAGCGCGGGTCCGGGGCGGAGGCCGCTGCGGCCTGGCGACGCACGGTGGTCATACGCTGCACCACCGTGACCAGCGACGCCGCGGCCAGCACGAACAGGACCACGGTCAGCAGCGCCGCAGGCACACCGATGCCCACGAAGCCGGCCGCCACCAGGGTGAGGATCAGGCGCTCGGCACGCTCGGCGATGCCCGTGTCCGCGGAGAACCCGAGCGCCTCGGCCTTGCTGCGCACGTAGGACACCAGCATCCCCAGGGCGAGGCAGAGGGAGGCCCCGATGCCGAGGACGTGCTGCTCCCCCACGCCGAAGGCCCACCACATCAGCCCCAGGAAGACGGCGGCGTCCTGGACCCGGTCCAGCGTGGAGTCAAGGAAGGCGCCCCAGCGGCCCGTCGTGCCGGCCAGGCGGGCCATGACGCCGTCGAGGACATCGGAGAACACGAACAGGGTGATGACCATGACGCCCCAGAAGAGGTGACCGGCCGGGAAGAAGGCCAGCGCACCGACCGCCACGCCCACCGTGCCGACGACCGTGACGGCATCCGGGCTCACGCCCCAGCGCAGCAGCAGTCGCGCCGGCGGAGTGAAGATGCGGTTGGTGGTCCCACGGGCGTGGCGGTCCAGCATCAGGCCTCGCCCTCCGTGGCCGTGGGCCCGTCCTGTCCCCCACCGGCCGGGCTCGATGCGGCACCCGCGTCCGTGGTCGGAACGGAGGTCGCCGTCGGGGCCGACCCCGCCTGGCGTGCGGCGAAGTCCGCGGCGGCCTCATCCCAGGCGGAGTGGAGCAGCTCCCAGGTCTGGCCGAGGGTCTGCGCCATGTTCTTGGTCTGCGCGATGATCGGCAGGAAGTTGCCGTCGCCGGACCACCGCGGCACCACGTGCTGGTGCAGGTGCGCCGCGATCCCGGCGCCGCCGACCATGCCCTGGTTCATGCCGAGGTTGTAGCCGGCCGGACCCGCGACCTTCTCCAGGGCCGCCATGGCCGTCTGGGTCAGCCGCGCCATCTCGGCGGTCTCCGCCGCCGAGATGTCCGTGTACATGGGGACGTGGCGGTAGGGACAGACAAGCAGGTGACCCGGGTTGTACGGGTACAGGTTGAGCAGCACGAAGCAGGTCTCTCCGCGGTGCAGGATCAGGCTGTCCTCGTCCGACCGTGACGGTGCCGCGCAGAACGGGCAGGTGTGCTCGTCCTTGACCTGCTCCTGCCCCTTGGAGACGTAGGCCATCCGGTGGGCGTTCCAGAGGCGGGAGAAGGCGTCGGGCACCCCGGCGAGGGTATGCCGGTCGGTGACCCGGCCGTCGTCGGGAAGGGAGTGGTCCGAGGCAGAGGTGCCGCCCGTGCCGACGGAACCGTCAGACCCGGAGGTGCCGTCCGCGGCCGAGGCGTCCGGGACGCGTCCAGGCGCGCCCTCGGCATCGGAGAGGCGCCCCTCCCCGATGCCGTGGGCGTGCTGCCTGGACTCGGTCACGGGGTCACCTCGCGGTCACGCACCGTCCTCACGATGCGCGCGACCGCCTCGTCCACGGGCACCCCGTTGTCCTGCGAGCCGTCACGGAAGCGGAAGGAGACGGCGCCGGCCTCGGCGTCCTCGCCGCCGGCGATGAGCACGAACGGCACCTTCTCCTTCGAGGCCGTGCGGATCTTCTTCGGGAAACGGTCCGAGGAGTCGTCCAGGCGCACCCGGATGCCCTCGGCCCTCAGCTTCGCGACGACGTCGGCCAGGTAGTCGTTGAACGCCTCGGCGACGGGGATGGCGACGACCTGTTCCGGGGCGAGCCACGCCGGGAAGGCGCCGGCATAGTGCTCCGTCAGCACGCCCAGGAAGCGCTCGATGGAGCCGAACAGGGCGCGGTGGATCATCACCGGACGCTGGCGGGATCCGTCGGCGGCCTGGTACTCGAGGTCGAAGCGCTCCGGCAGGTTGAAGTCCAGCTGGATGGTGGACATCTGCCAGGTGCGGCCGATCGCGTCGCGGGCCTGCACGGAGATCTTCGGGCCGTAGAAGGCGGCTCCGCCCGGATCCGGGACCAGCTGCAGGCCGGACTCCTCTGCGACCTCCGCGAGGGTGCGGGTGGCCTCCTCCCAGATCTCGTCCGAGCCGACGGACTTCTCCGGGTCCTTGGTGGACAGCTCCAGGTAGAAGTCGTCCAGGCCGTAGTCCTTGAGCAGGTCGAGGACAAAGTTCAGGGTGGTGGTGAGCTCGTCCTTCATCTGCTCACGGGTGCAGTAGATGTGGGCGTCGTCCTGGGTCATGCCGCGCACGCGGGTGAGGCCGTGGACCACGCCGGACTTCTCGTAGCGGTACACCTGGCCGAACTCGAAGAGGCGCAGCGGGAGCTCGCGGTAGGAGCGGCCGCGGGACCGGAACACCAGGTTGTGCATCGGGCAGTTCATGGGCTTCAGGTAGTAGTTCTGGCCCTGCTTGGTGATCTGCCCGGTCTCCGGATCGCGCTGCTCGTCGATCTGCATGGGCGGGAACATGCCGTCGGCGTACCAGTCGAGGTGCCCGGAGACCTCGTAGAGGTGCTGCTTGGTGATGTGCGGGGTGTAGACGAACTCGTAGCCGGCCTGCTCGTGGCGCGTGCGGGAATAGTCCTCCATCTCCTTGCGGACGATGCCGCCGCGGGGGTGGAAGACCGGCAGGCCCGAGCCGAGCTCGTCCGGGAAGGAGAAGAGGTCCATCTCGGCGCCGAGCTTGCGGTGGTCGCGGCGCTCGGCCTCGGCCAGGCGCTCCTGGTAGGCCGTGAGGTCCGCCTTGGTGGGCCAGGCGGTGCCGTAGATGCGCTGCAGCTGCTTGTTGCTCTCGTTGCCGAGCCAGTAGGCGGCGGCCGAACGGGTGAGCGCGAAGGCGTTCGAGATCAGCTTGGTGTTCGGCAGGTGGGGGCCGCGGCAGAGGTCGCACCAGACGGCGTCGCCGGACTTGCGGTCCACGTTGTCGTAGATGGTGATCTCGCCGGCTCCGACCTCCACGGAGGCGCCCTCCCCGGCGTTCTCGGCGTCGTTCTTCTTGCCGAGCAGCTCGAGCTTGTACGGCTCGTCCGCCATGGCCTCGCGGGCCTCGTCCTCGGTGACGACGCGGCGCACGAACGTCTGGTTCTGGTTGACGATCTTGAGCATGAGCTTCTCGATCGCCTTGAGGTCCTCCGGGGTGAAGGGCTCAGCGACGTCGAAGTCGAAGTAGAAGCCGTCCGTGATGTAGGGGCCGATGCCGAGCTTGGCGTCCGGGCGCAGCTGCTGGACCGCCTGGGCCATGACGTGGGCGGTCGAGTGGCGGAGCACGTTGAGACCGTCCGGCTCCGAGACGTCCACGGCCTCCACGGAGGCGCCCACGGGGATCTCACGCGACAGGTCCCACAGGTGGCCGTCCACGCGCATGACGACGGTGGTCTTCTGGTCCTTGTAGAGCTCCAGGCCGGTGGTGCCCTCGGTCACCTCCCGCATCTCTCCGTCGAGGGTGATGAGGATCTGCTTCGGATCGGACAATGGGTGCTCCTAGTTCGCGTCAGGCTTCATGGCTGGTGGCATACGGGGGCCACCGCCAGCCGCAGACAAGTCTAGACCCGCAGAGACAGGTAGGCAGGCCGACGGCACACCTCACGGGCCGAGGGCACAGGCCGAGGGCACGCCCCGCCGACCGACGGCACACCTCGCCGACGGCACACCCCGGCAGGCGACGTCTCCACGGCCGTCGCCGTTCACTACCGGCGCTCGTCACGGCCGATGCTATTCACGACGCGGGTGTCCCCGGGTCCGGTGGAACTGGTTCCTTCTCGGCGTGCGGTCCGGGTCCAGGTGGCGGGCCGGTGTGAACCAGGGGCCCCGTCATCCACGTCGATGCTCCACCACCCGGCGTGCACGGCGTGGTGGTGGTGACTGCAGAGCAGGACGCCGTTGTCCACATCCGTGGGTCCGCCGTGTTCCCAGTGGTCGATGTGATGGACCTCGCACCAGCCGGCCGGGATGGTGCATCCGGGTGCAGCGCATCCGCCGTCCCTCGCGGTGATGGCCTTGCGTTGAGCCCGGGTGAAGAGCCGGCGGGCACGACCGAGGTCGAGGATCTCGCCGTCGCCTCCCAGCACTGCCGGGATGAGCTCGGCGTCGCAGGCGATCCGGCGGATCTCACGCGGGTCGACGGGTCCGGTGAAGTCCATGGTCGAGTGAGTCTCGGCACCGGGCGACGTCGCTGCCTCACGGACCTGGCGCAGCAGCGTCTGATGGTCGATGGTCACGAGCACCTGCGGACGGTGACCGCCGCTGGCTGGGAAGACGTCTGGACCGGCGTGAGCGAGCGCGTGTCCGAGGGCGCTGATGAGCGTATCGGCCTGCTGCTGTCCGCGAGTGCGTGGGTCCGGCTCGGCGCCGGCCGGCAGGTCCACGTCCTCCTGGCCCGTGGGCGGCAGGTCCGTGGCACCCTGGCCCCTGGCCAGCAAGTCCGTGGCCAGCGGGTTCGCGGCCCGCGGGTTCGTGGCGGCGGAGGCCAGAGTCTGGAGGACCTCGTCCTGGGCGTCGGTGACGAGCAGGTCCCACCGATGCAGTTTACGGCGGCGACCGCGGTAGAACATGCCCTGGGCCGCGTTGAGCTCGGCCTCGGTGGGGGCGGCATGGTCCGGCATGAGGACTACGTCCAGATTCTGCCGCCACCGCTGGCAGAGCCTGCGGATCGAGTCGGTGTCCAGGCGCGTCAGCTGGTTCGAGAGCAGCCGGTCCGCGCTGGAGACGACGGCCTCGACCTCCTCGTCCGGCACCCCTGCCAGGCGCGTGTCCGTCCGCGCCGAAGTGAGGGTCTGGACGACCACGTCGGCCGCAGCCGGGTCCACTGCTCCCCCGGCGAACGCTCGAGAGACCTCGGGCAGCGCCGGCGGGGTGACGGGTGCGGTGACGAAGGCCTGCTGCTGCCGTGTGGCCTCGGCGCGGGCGATGCGCCGCCGTGCCTCCCGACGGTCCACCCGCAGGTGACTGCGCAGATAGTCGGCGGCGTCCCTGTGGGGGCTCTTCCCTCTGGGCACGCCGAGCAGCTCGTCGCGGTCCGTCTCGCTGTCATAGGCCTGGGCGACGTGCCCGGCGAGCGCACTCTGGGCCGCCACGACGGTCCGGGCCAGCCTCTCCACGGCGACGAGGAGCTCGGGCAGGTCCTCCTGCTCGCCGGTGGCCCACCAGTCCGGCCCCTGAAGCCGGCGGACGACGTGGGAGGCCAGGTGCTGGGCGGTGGCGACCTCATGGGCCATCTCCATGTTCGGGAAGCTGCGTGCGCGCCCGTCCTGACGGTCGCGGAGGCTCCCCTCGCGCACGTACCGGTTCGACCGTGCCCGCGGTGCCGTCTCCGGCTCGTGTGCCGTCTCCGGCGCCTGTGCGGTCTCCTCCATGAGTGCCATGCACCCCACCTCCTTTCGTACATATATTCGAACATGCGGCCCGGACACGATAAGCGTCCTGCGCTGGGCCCCGGCCTGCACCCTCGCCTGCACCCCGGCCTGTGCCCCGCCCGCGCCCCGTCGTGGGCGTCTCCTCGTCCACCGGGGATCGGCATCTCATTCGCCGGGGACCGGCATCAGCTCCCAGGTGTCCGGATGCGGCACCGGGATGGGCCTGGCGCCGCTGTCCACGCGTGTCGGGTTCACACTCCCCCGGCTCGCCGCCGGGCCCGATGCCGCCCCGACCCCCAGTCGTCTCCTCTGCCCCCTGTCCCCGGCCCCAGCCCCTTGGCCGGCCCTGACGGCGTCGACCTTGACGGGCCAGGCGCCCGTCGCGTGGTGGGGGATGTCCCGGACGGCACC
>NZ_JBNFOB010000113.1:0-7318 GCF_057364565.1 Micrococcus sp. LASM2_SD2
CGCGCACCCCGCCGTGGGGTCGCGGCCGTCGCCGCGCTCGCCCTCGTCCTGTCCGGCTGCTCCCTTCCCGACGACGGCTCCGTCGCATCCGCCCCGGACGATGCCACTGCCACGGCCGCACCGCCCGCCGTCGGCGAGGGGAAGCGGACCGGGGAGGCCGGCGACAACGGCCAGGAGCGCTCCCCGCTGTTCGAGGCACCGGCGGAGGGCGCCACCTCCTACGAGGTCTACGGCGACTCCCTGACCGTGGCCGACTCGCAGGACTTCTCCGGCGGCCGGCTCGGCCCGCAGTCCTGGCTGTCCCACATGGACCCGGCGCGTTTCGCGGTGACCGCGGCCGGCGGCCGCTGGGGCGCCACGGTGCCGGATGTGCTCGCCGCGCATCTGGCGGACGGCCCGGTGGAAGCGGACGGGATCCTCGTCTTCCTCGGCACCAACGACCTGTTCCGTGTCGTCGGGGACCCGGCCGACGCGCATGCGGAGTTCGTCGGCGAGGTGGAGGACCTGGTGGCCCGGCGAGGCGGGGGCGAGGCGGCCGTCGTCGTGGTGGCGGTGGGGCCGTCCGGCACGGATGCGACCCGCGGCGTCCCCGGCCCCGTGCGGGACTGGAACGAGCGCACCCGTGCCGCAGCCGAGGAGCACGGCTGGACCTACGTGGACCCCTGGGGCTCGGTGCGGCATGAGGAGTCCAACACCTTCGCCGACCCGGCGGACACCACGGACGGGCTCCACCTGTCCGACTCGGGTGCCCAGAAGCTCGCCGAGGGCATGGAACGGGCGCTCGGCGAGGGGGCCGACGCGTAGTCTGGTCATCGGCATCGGATACCACCACCCACGACACAGGGCGCGCCGCGCCCGGGAGAGGCAGACCATGAGCGAGGCGACCACCACGATCCCCACCGGCACCGCGGACATCGGCGTGACCGGCCTGGCCGTCATGGGCGCCAACCTGGCCCGCAACTTCGCCCGCAACGGCTACACCGTGGCCCTGCACAACCGCTCCCGTGCCCGCACCGACGCGCTGGTGGCCGAGCACGGCCACGAGGGTGAGTTCGTGGCCACCGAGACCCTCGAGGAGCTCGTGCAGTCCCTCGCCGCCCCGCGCCGCGTGCTCATCATGGTGAAGGCCGGCAAGCCGGTGGACGACGTGATCGATCAGCTCGTGCCGCTGTTGGAGACCGGGGACATCGTGATCGACGCCGGCAACTCCCACTACGAGGACACCCGCCGCCGCGAGGCCGCGCTGGCCGCGAAGGGCCTGCACTTCGTGGGCGTCGGCGTCTCCGGCGGCGAGGAGGGCGCCCTCAACGGCCCGGCCATCATGCCCGGCGGCCCGAAGGAGTCCTACACCGCCCTGGGCCCGATGCTCGAGAAGATCGCCGCGGACTTTCAGGGAGAGCCCTGCTGCGCCTGGGTCGGCACGGACGGCGCCGGCCACTACGTGAAGATGGTGCACAACGGCATCGAGTACGCGGACATGCAGGTCATCGGCGAGGCCTACGACCTGCTCCGCCAGGTCGCCGGCATGGAGCCGGAGGAGCAGGCCCAGGTGTTCACCGCCTGGAACCAGACGGACCTGGCCTCCTACCTCATCGAGATCACCGCTGAGGTGCTCTCCCAGGTCGACGCGGAGACCGGGACCCCGCTGGTGGACGTGATCGTGGACGAGGCCGGCCAGAAGGGCACTGGCCGGTGGACCGCCATCTCCGGCCTGGACGTGGGCTCCCCGGTGGCCGCGATCGCCGAGTCCGTGTTCGCCCGCTCCCTGTCCTCCCAGCCCCAGGTCCGCGCGCAGGCCCGCGAGCTGCTCGCCGCCGGCACCGAGGCCTCCGGTGAGCCGGCCCCCTCCGACCGCGAGGCGTTCGTGGAGGACGTCCGCCAGGCGCTGTTCGCCTCCAAGCTCGTCGCCTACGCACAGGGCCTGGACATGCTCTCCGCCGCGGCCGCCGAGTACGGCTGGTCCCTGGACCTGGGCACCATCGCCTCCCTCTGGCGGGACGGCTGCATCATCCGCGCCGACCTGCTCGACGTGATCATGAAGGCCTTCGGCGGCCGGGACACGGACCGCCACCCGGAGCCGGGCACCCGTGCCGAGGGCCAGCCCGCCAACCTGCTCTTCGCCCCGGAGTTCACCCAGGCGATCGCCGAGGCCCTGCCGTCCTGGCGCCGCGTGGTGGCCACCGCCGTGGCCGCCGGCGTCCCGGTGCCGGTGTTCTCCTCCGCCCTGGCCTACTACGACGGCCTGCGTGCCGAGCGGCTGCCCGCCGCCCTCATCCAGGGCCAGCGCGACTACTTCGGCGCGCACACCTACCGCCGCACGGACCGGGACGGCGCCTTCCACACCCAGTGGTCCGGCGACCGCACCGAGGTGCAGTCCTGACCCGAAGACGCTGACCGGCGGACGCAGGGCATTGAGTGGCCGACACGGTGCCGTGACCGCATCTCGCCGCCGCGCTCGCCGTCCCCGCGCACGCGGGCACCATGCCCACGCCCGGCGACAGGACCCCCATGGGCGCCATCCGGAACCGCGCGGACATGCTCCGCGAGCTGGAGAAGCTCGTCCGCACCTCCGGCGGCCACGTGCGCCTCACCACCTTCGCCGAGGTCGGCACCGCCGAGGCCCACTCGGAGCAGGCCCGCGACCTGCATGTGGCGATCGTCGGCCACGGCCCCACCCACGTGTGGCTGCAGGGCCGCATCCACGGCGACGAGCCCTACGGGCTGGACACCCTCGTGGAGGTCGTCCGTGCCGTCGGCGCCACGAACTCGCAGGAGGCCCGCCGGGCCCGGGGGGAGTACACGCTCCACGTCATCCCGATGTACAACCCGGACGGATCGGAGATGAACACCCGCACCACCACGCTCTGGGACCGTGAGGCGGACGCCCCGCTGCGGGACGCCCGCGGCCGCGAGCGCACCGTGGACCTCAACCGGGACTGGAGCCCCACCGGCTTCGCCCCCGTGAGTCCCGTGCCTGGTACGAGTACTGGACCATGGTCAAGCCGGACTGGTGCCTGGACATCCACCACCAAGGCCTGAAGCAGGCCTACGGCACCGGCGAGGACATCACCCTCTCGCTCGGCATCTCCCTGGCACCGGGTGGCCCGACCCTGCCGGGCATCCTGGACGGCGCCTACGACGTGCTTTCCCGCCAGATGGCCTCCCACGTGTGGCTCGAGACGAAGGACTACGGCCACATCGCCGTGGACCGCTACGACGTCGGCGAGGGCTACGTGATCGACATCCACGGCGGTGTGGTCTCGGCCATGATGATGGGCTTGGACTGGAACGGACTCAACCCGTCCGGTCACCGGAATCCGGCCATCTTCTTCGAGACCTACGGCAACACCCGCGACGGCAGCATCGGCCAGAAGGCCCGCGGAAGGCTCGTTCGCCAGAACGTCGTGGGCACCATGGCACTGCTGGAGGGCATGGCCGACGGCTCCGTGCAGGCCCTGGACCCTGAGCTCTGGGAGCAGATCCCGCACGCACCCGTGGAGTACTACTACACCGACTGGGGCGGCATCATCCGCGCCTGACGTCCCGTCCGACCCTGTGGGCCTGACGGCACCGGCACGACGACGGCCGGGCACCTTCCACGGGAAGGCGCCCGGCCGGCGTCGGGTCCCGGAGGTCCTCAGATGTACATGGCCGGGTCCACGTACTCGGCGGGGTCCACGGCCGGCTCCTTCTCGGTCCGCTCGTCCCGGTGGCGGATGCCCGCCGGGATGCCGGTGGCGATCGAGTCCGGTGGGGTGTCCTTGACCAGCACGGCGTTCGCGCCCACCGCGGTGCCCGCGCCGACCTCGACGGGGCCGAGGATCTTCGCTCCGGCGCCGACCACCACGCCGTCGCCGAGGGTGGGATGGCGCTTGACCTTCTCCAGGGAGCGGCCGCCGAGCGTGACGCCGTGGTAGAGCATCACGTCGTCGCCGATCTCGGCGGTCTCGCCGATGACCACGCCCATGCCGTGGTCGATGAAGAAGCGGCGGCCGATGGTCGCACCCGGGTGGATCTCGATGCCCGTGAGGGCGCGGGAGACCTGGGACAGGACGCGCGCAGGCGTCTTGAGCCGCTCGTGCCGCCACATGCGGTGCGCCACGCGGTGTGCCCACACGGCGTGCAGACCGGAATAGACGACGGCGACCTCGAGGTCGCCCCGTGCGGCCGGGTCATGGCTGCGGACGGCCTCGATGTCCTCCTTGAGGCGGGAGAAGAGTCCCACGGCGGTCACCTTTCGCTGCGGTGCTGCGGACCACGGGGCCCGGAGCGGGGGGGGGGAGTGCACGGGGAGGGGAACCGGGGGCGGACGGCCGGCGCCCACCTGGCAGGCGGGGGGCGCCGACGTCGAGGGAGCACCAGGCTACGGCGTCAGCCGCGGATGTCCTCGAACAGGACGGTGGAGATGTAGCGCTCGCCGAAGTCGCACACGACGGCCACGATCAGCTTGCCCTCGTTCTCCGGCTTGGCGGCCTCCTTCAGGGCGGCCGAGACGATTGCGCCGGAGGAGATGCCGCCGAGGATACCCTCCTTGGTGCCCAGGTCGCGGGCGGTGGACACCGACTCCTCGAGGGTGGCGGCGTAGACCTCGTCGTAGATCTCGCGGTCCAGGATGTCCGGGACGAAGTTCGCGCCCAGGCCCTGGATCTTGTGCGGGCCCGGCTGGCCACCGGAGAGGATCGGAGAGTCGGACGGCTCCACGGCGATGAGCTTGACGTCCTTCTTCTGCTCGCGCAGGTAACGGCCGGCACCCGTGATGGTGCCGCCGGTGCCGACGCCGGAGACGAACACGTCGACCTCGCCCTCGGTGTCCTCCCAGATCTCCGGGCCGGTGGTGGTGTAGTGCGCCTGCACGTTGGCCTGGTTGGCGAACTGACGCGCCCAGATGGAGTTCTCGGTCTCGGAGACGATCTGCTGGGCGCGCTCCACGGCACCGCGCATGCCGTCCGAGCCCGGGGTGAGGACGATCTCCGCGCCGTAGGCGCGCAGCATCACGCGGCGCTCGGTGGACATGGTCTCCGGCATGGTGAGGATGACGCGGTAGCCGCGGGCGGCGCCGACCATGGCCAGCGCGATGCCGGTGTTGCCGGAGGTGCCCTCCACGATCGTGCCGCCGGGCTTCAGCTCGCCGGAGGCCTCGGCGGCGTCCACGATGGCGCGGCCGATGCGGTCCTTCACGGAGTTGGCCGGGTTGTAGAACTCCAGCTTCACGGCCACGGTGCCCGGCAGGCCCTCGGACATGCGGTTCAGGCGGACCAGCGGGGTGCGGCCGACGGCCTCGGTGATGTTGTTCAGGATGGTCACGGTGTTCCTCCCGGGGATGTGGGGTCAGGGGATGTCTGCGTCTCAGGCTAGCCAGTGCGGCGGGACGGCCTCAGCGCTCCAGCCACACGGCGTAGTGTTCGCGGGCCTTCGCGATCTTCGGGTCGATCACCACGCGGCAGTACCCGTTGAACGGCTGGGCGTCGTAGAAGCCCTGGTGGACCGTCTCCGCGTCGAACCACGGGCCGGCCGGTTCCAGCGTGGTGACGATCGGACGGTCGTAGAGGCGCTGCGCGTCGGCGATCGCAGCGGCGAACAGCTCCCGCTCGGCCTCGTCCCGGTAGAACATGGCGGAGCGGTACTGCGTGCCCACGTCATGGCCCTGGCGGTTCAGGGACGTCGGGTCGTGCACAGTGAAGAACATTTGCAGGATCACGTCTGTGGGGACCACGGCGGCGTCGTAGCGGACGCGCACGGCCTCCGCGTGGCCCGTGCTGCCGGTGCACACGGACTCGTAGTCGGGGGACGGGTCATGGCCGCCGGTGTAGCCGGAGAGCACCTCCTGCACTCCGCGCACACGGCGGTACACCGCGTCCAGGCACCAGAAGCAGCCGCCGGCGAGCGTGAGCTCGCGCGGGTCGGGCGTCGGGGTGTCGCCGCCGGTGGTCTGCGGGGTCTCGTTCTCAGTCACACCCTGCACAGCACCGCACGGCACGGATTCATTCCGCACGTGCTGTTCGGCACAATGGCATCCATGAGCGAGACCAGCCGTCCCACCGTCGCCGACGTCCTCCGCCTCATGGAGGAGCTGTGGCCCGGCGCGCTCGCCGAGTCCTGGGACGCCTGCGGCCTGGTGGTCGGTCGTCCGGACGCCACGGTCGCCCGCATCCACTGGGCGGTGGACCCGGTGTCCGCCGTGGTGGCCGAGGCCGTGGAACACGAGGCGGACATGCTCATCACGCACCACCCGCTGCTGCTGCGCGGCGTCACCTCCGTGGCCGGCACCGGCTTCAAGGGCGACGTGGTGCACACCCTCATCGAGAACGGCTGCGCGCTCGTCACCGCCCACACCAACGCGGACTCCGCAGTGGGCGGCGTCTCGGACGTCATCGCAGAGATCCTGGGGCTCACCGACCTCTGCCCCCTCGAGCCCTCGGACTCGGGCACCGAGGAGGAGGGCATCGGCCGCGTCGGCGAGCTGGAGAAGCCGATGACCCTCCAGGCCTTCGCCGAGCGTGTGCACGTGAACATGCCGTCCGTGGCCTCCGGCATCCGCGTGGCCGGGGACCCCCAGGCCCTCGTGAGGACCGTAGCCGTCTGCGGCGGCGCAGGGGACAGCCTCTTCGACGCCGTCCGGGCCGCCGACGCGGACGTCTACGTCACCGCAGACCTGCGCCACCATCCCGCCTCCGAGGCGCGGGAGGCCGCACTGCTCGGCGACGGGCGCCCCCACCTCGTGGACGTCTCCCACTTCGCCAGCGAGTGGCTGTGGCTGCCCGCCGGCGCCCAGGCGCTGGAGCGCCGGCTCGCCGAGGACGGCTACGAGGTCGAGATGGCCGTGTCCTCGCTGGTCACCGACCCCTGGGATTTCATCCTCGTCGGAAGGAACCCGTCATGAGCACGCTCACCGCCACCGCCGCCCAGCGGCAGGCCCTGCTGGACCTCCAGGAGCTGGACACGGAGATCGACCGTGCCAAGACCGCCCTGGACCGGCTGCGCACAGACGCCGAGTTCGCGCAGGCCAAGAAGGACGTCGCGGACCTCACCAAGCAGCTGGCCGCCGCCGAGTCGGCGCGGCGCGAGGCCGACCGGGACGCCGCCGAGGCCTCCGAGAAGGCGGCCTCCACCCGCACGCACCGGGACCGCACCCGCAACCGCCTGCACGCCGGCGGCGGCTCCCACAAGGAGCTCGAGGCGATGATGCATGAGGAGCAGACCCTCGAGGGGCTCCTCACCGAGCACGACCAGGCCGCGCTCGCGGCCATGCGGGCCGCCGACGCCGCGGCGGACAGGGTCACCGCCGTGCAGGAGCGCAAGGCCGCGGTCGAGGCGTCCG
>NZ_JBNFOB010000114.1:0-7296 GCF_057364565.1 Micrococcus sp. LASM2_SD2
GCCCGCCTGCACGAGGGGCTCGGCTACCGCACTCCCGCGGAGGTCGAGGTGGCCTACACTCACGATCAGGACTCAGCGCCCGTTGCGTCCTGACCTCGGAACGAAACCCAGGGCGCTTCATCATGCCCCGCGTCAGTCCGAAGAACACGAGTGCGGCGGTGAAGGTCAGCACCGGCCAGGCAACGAGCGGAGCCACCAGGCCCCTGTGTCTGCCAGCACCCCGCCACCCAGTGCGGTCGCGGGCACACAGCCTGAATCGCTCCGGGTCTGGTGGTGGCTCTGATCCAACGGAAGGATGCCGAGCAGGCCCGCACCACGGAAGTACCCCGACGAGCTCCGCGAACGCGGCACGCGGATGACCCTGGAAGCCCGTCACGACCCTGCCACGAGGACCGGAGCATTCCGGCGCGTGGGAGAACAGCTCGGGATCGATCCCGAGTCGCTGCGCACCTGGATCCGCCAAGCCGAGATCGACCACGGCCACCGCCCCGGGGTCACGACCAGCCAAGCCGCCCGGGTGGCCGAGCTGGAGAAGCAGAACCGTGAACGACGGCGGGCGAACGCGATCCTGCGCTCGGCGCCGGCTTTCTTCACGGCGGGTGCATGAGGCCGACGACGGGGTCTACGGGGTCCGGAGGGTCCACGCGCCACTGCGGCGGGAGGGCCTGCAGGCGGCCGAATACACGGTGGAGCGGCTTCTGCAGGCCGCAGGCCTGCGCGGGGTCAGCCGCGCGAAGGCAGTGAGGACCACGGTCCCAGGCCACGGCCCGAATCACCGCCCGGATCTTCTCCAGCGAGACTTCGCCGCGGCCACGGAGTACATCGACTGGTTCAACCATCGGCGTGTGCACGGCGAGATCGGGCTGGACCTGCCGGTCGAGTTCGAAGACGTCGAACATCATCAGACCCCAATGTCGGCACCAGTCGGGACGGCACTGACGAGCCTCCAACTCACCCGGGGCACCGTGCATAAGCGTCAACGGACGGCTGGGGTCCACGTCCACTGCGTTCATTCGGGCCTTCAGGTCGGTGAGTGACGCATGCATGGTTGAGTCGTCATTCATGTCCGTTGCGCCCTGAAAGGCCAGCCCGGGACTCCCTTCTGCTGCTGCCTGGAGGAGAACTTGGGCTGCATTGTCCGCAGTGCCCTGAGGCAACCCACCATCGCAGGGCTGTTCGCCAGCACGGTCGCAGGCGGAAAGCGAATTCAGAAGAGCCGCACCGCCACTCAAGGAAAAATGTGTGCGACTCCTGCCGGGCGCGCTGTGAGTATTAGATTCTGTGGGCGAACCAGACCACGTCCATACCCTTCAGTCGAGTGAACGGTTTGTTCTTCGTATTGGATGTGTGATAAGTCAAATACGGAACATTTCTATTTTACGTGTAACAATCATTGCATGATTCATGACCTTTGAATTTTTGCCCTTGTACTGAAGGACATCGCCCGGTACCATACTGGAGACGTACCGAAGAGCAGTGGCTCGCTTTGATTTAACACGTGCGAAACGGTAGAAATTCTCGGCTCCACCCCATGTGTAGGATGCCTTCGGGAGGCCCGAGTTTCGGCCCCACCATGCAGAGTCCAATGTGTACCACCCGATGGCATGACTCCAGCCGCCAGCCCTCAAGGCTTGAGATACGAAATTGGTGCAGTCGTTGGCGTAATCTGTGGGGTAGGCACTATTTCGCCTGTCCCACCACGCCAATGCGTAATTCACGGACTTGGCCTTGGAGCTGGTGCTGAGGTGCAGAGGGGACTGCTGCAATGAGGTGGTGCCAGGCTGGGGTGGCTGCCCCGGCGCCGGATCCCCCTTGGGGGGAGCCGTGATCGGCTCTATGGGTGCTGTCCCGGCTGAGATTTCCGGTGATGCAGCGATCCCGGTTGCGCTGCCCTCGTTGAGAGGGTCCTCGGGATCGACGTCGTGCTCCGGGATGTCATTAGCGAGGTGCCATTCAAGATCGCGGGCCACCAATCCAGTGATTTCGCCTCGCGAGTTAAGTTCGACATGGTAGGGAATTACCTCTTCCCAGTCATCACTTTCCGGAAGTTCGGTAACATCGCGCAAGAAGTGAACATCATAGATGGCAATAGTTCTTCCATCTGGATTCACTTCAGTCTTGACATCGACAATATCAACGGCGACATTTTCGATTGAAACAAGTCCATCGCTTTCCTCGGCACCATCTCGTAGCTCTTGGGACAAGCTTGCCCAGTCGTTGACCGCAGTAGGTGTCAGTTTCATAAATTGCGCAGGAAGCTCTCCCTGGACTCCCCAGTTGTATTTCTCAGTCGACTCGAGTGAGGCGGCCAGACTTTCGCCGATTGCCTGAACTTGCTGAATGGAGAGCTGAGTTGTCGGCGAGTTCGGTGATGTGGGAGAAGGCCCTGCGGCGGTGGCTGTTGCTGAGGTTCCTGTAGCGAGAATCACGGCCGCAGTGACGGCGGCGGCGAGCTTCTGGCTTCTGACAAAGGGGCGCATGCTGACACCCTCTCTATAGGGGGGGGTCGTCTCCTAGACCCCAGATAGCTTGAATTGTATGTTTGGTGGGTGGCCGTCGGGATGCCCTGAAGATGATGTGGACAAAGGTGGACGAGACTCTGTACATAGGTCCTGGACCTACGGTCTCATTCCGGTTCTAGGTGCAATGAGCACCGCTGCGGAGTATAATCCCGCTGCCGTCCAGGACGGGGTCTCGACAACCCGGTTCTCAGCCCTCCCCGTCCCGCGGTGGCGCGAGAGCACACCGGCCACCTGAGGCCCCGTCCCTGCCGGGATCCCCGAGCGGCGACGTCACGAACACGGTGCCGGGCGTGCCGGAGGCGGCGGCGCCGTCGTCGTGAACTCCGGACGGCACCCGACTACCGCCGGTGGCCGCCGGAGGCGTTGCATGGTGCCAGCCGCCCGGCCCCGCGCAGCCCTGCCGAGGCCGGCCCCCGCACGAGACTCGGCGAAGGAGAACCGCATGAGCACCGCAGACACCCCCGGCGCCCCCGACTCCGGCACCCCCCGGCAGATCCTCTTCAACGCGTTCGACATGAACTGCGTGGCCCACCAGTCGCCCGGACTGTGGCGGCACCCGGAGGACCGGTCCCGCGACTACAACACCCTCGGCTACTGGACGCACCTGGCCCAGACCCTGGAGAGGGGGCTGTTCGACGGCCTGTTCATCGCCGACGTCCTCGGCCCGTACTCCGTGTACGGCGGCACCTCCGAGGCTGCGCTGCGCTCCGGCGCCCAGACCCCCGTGAACGACCCGTTCCTCCTCGTCTCCGCCATGGCGGCCGTCACCGAGCACCTCGGCTTCGGCGTCACCGCCGGCACCGCCTACGAACACCCGTACCCCTTCGCCCGTCGCCTCGCCACACTGGACCACCTCACCGGCGGCCGCGTCGGGTGGAACGTGGTGACCGGCTACCTGCCCTCGGCCGCCCAGAACATGGGCCAGGCGGACCAGATGGAGCACGATGCCCGCTACGACCACGCGGACGAGTACCTGGATGTCGTCTACAAGCTGCTCGAGAAATCCTGGGAGGAGGACGCCGTGAAGGCGGACCGGGAGTCCGGCGTGTTCGTGGAGCCGTCCCAGGTGCACGAGATCCATCACCGCGGCGAGTACTTCTCCGTCCCCGGCCACGCCGTCACCGAGCCGTCCCCGCAGCGCACGCCCGTGATCTATCAGGCCGGGGCCTCCACCCGCGGACGCGCCTTCGCCGGCAGGCACGCCGAGGCTGTCTTCATCAACGCCCCCACCCTCGAGCTGGCCAAGGGCACCGTGGCCAAGATCCGCGACGCTGTGGAGGCCGCCGGCCGCGACCGCCATGACGTGAAGGTCTTCGCCATGCAGACCGTGATCACCGCGGACACGGACGAGGCCGCGCAGGCGAAGTACGAGGACCTTGCCCAGTACGTGGACCCGGTGGGTGGGCTTGTGCTCATGTCCGGCTGGATGGGCATCGACCTCTCCGAGTTCGACCTGGACGAGCCGATCGGGGACGTGGAGTCCAACGCCATCCAGTCCACCGTGGAGACCTTCAAAAAGGCCTCCGGGTCGGACGATGAGTGGACCGTGCGCAGGCTCGCCGAGTGGGTCGGCATCGGCGGGTTCGGCCCCGTGACCGTCGGCTCGGGTGAAACCGTGGCCGAGGAGCTGATCCGCTGGCAGGAGGAGGCCGACGTGGACGGGTTCAACCTCGCCTACCACATCACCCCCGGCACCTTCGAGGACGTCGTGGAGCACGTGGTCCCCGCCCTCCAGGCCCGCGGCCGCTACAAGACCGCCTACACCCAAGGCACCCTGCGGCAGAAGCTGTTCGGCGCCGGGGACCGGGTGAAGCCGACCCACCGGGCCGCCCAGGTCACCCTGGACTGACCGGCGCCGCCGGCAGGCTCCCACGGAGCCTCCGGGCACGACGACGGACCCTCGCCTCCCGGCGGCGTCCCACCCCTGGCGGTGGGGCACCGCCGGGAGGCGCTTCCGACTGCCGGGACGCCCGCGGTGGGGTCCGTCCCGGAGACGGGGGCCACGGTTAGGCTCGGAAGGATTCTGAACGCGCTGTATCCGCGGGCCGGCTCCGGCCCTGCGACCCGACGGAAGGACCGATCCGAGATGACCGCACCGAGCCCGACCCCCACCGCCGCCCGGCCGTTTCGCGTGATCGGGCTGGCCTCGATGGCTGCGGCCGGAGCCCGCGTCCTCTCCGCCTGCGGCGGGGACGTCCCGGCCGGTGAGGCCTGGAACGAGGCCCGCACCCAGCTGCAGGAGGCCGAGTCGTTCCGCATCACCAGCACCATGTCCGAGCAGGGCGGGGACGCCGATAAGGGCGAGGACAAGGGCGGAGACGCCGACCAGGGGAAGCAGCCCACCTCCGGCACCTTCGACCTGTCCGGGTTCACCACGGAGCCCAACGCCGAGATGACCATGGAGATGACCGGCGGGGACATGGACATGACCATGGCCGTCCGTGAGGTCGGCGAGAAGGGCTACATCAGGATGGACGTCGCCGGCGAGGAGATGGACGAGCAGACCACGTCCATGCTGGGCCTCGGGGACAAGTGGATCGAGCAGGACATCCCCGAGGACGAGCGCGGCATGATGAAGAGCGTCCGCGACGACCTCATGGACGGCCTCCCGGCCGAGGGCGCGCTCGACGACGCCGACGCCGAGCGCCAGGAGGTCGACCGCGACGGTCGGAAGGCCTACCGCTACGAGGTGCCCGAGGATGTCGCCAAGTCCGCGGACGACAACAGCGAGGACACGAAGGACGAGGACGGCGAGGGCGCCGCGGACTCCGCGCTCAACGAGGTGGACATGTCCGAGCTGCAGGCCTTCCTCGTGGACGAGGACGGCCGGCTCGTGGCCCTTGAACTCAAGGACTCCGACTCGGACGAGACGACCGAGCTCGCCTTCTCCGACTGGGGCTCGGTGGAGAAGGTGGAGGCGCCGGCCGAGGAGGAGACCTCCTCCGGTCCGAGCGCCCCGGCCGAGGGCTGATTCCACACACACGAAGGGCCCCGACCGTGACGGTCGGGGCCCTTCGTCGCGCTGAGGCGCCGGCGGCTCAGCGCTGGCCGGCCGGGCCCTCGGCGGACATCGGGGTGGACGGGTCCGAAACCACGTCGGCGTCGGCCGAGACGGTGCCGTTGCCGGACACCGTGGACTTGGCCTCTCCCACCTTGTCCTGGACGGTGGAGGTCAGGTTCTGGACCTTGTCCGAGGACTTGGCCTGCTCCCACTTCTGGGTGGCCTGGCCCTGGACCTTCGAGACCTTGTCCTGGGTCTTCGGGTCGTTCCAGAACTTCTGGGCGTTGTCGGTCATCTTGTTGAGGTTCTGGCGGCCCTCCCGGGAGCCGAGGAAGTAGCCGAGGGCGGCACCGACACCAAGAGTGATCAGACGCATGTCCGTCTCCTTCTCTAGACGCTGTGGCCGTGGACGGCGGACCCGAGTGGCTCCGCTCTGGCGCCCACGTACCATTTATGCCCTACTCTCGCGGCACCCTCCGCGCCAGGTCAATGTCCTGGCGCGGATTCAGCCCAGGGCGTGCGCGGTCAGCCCGAGAACGTCCCAGGTGAGGCGACATGCAGAGTGGGCCTCACCACTCTTGCATGGTGGACGCGGTGGATCAGCTCGATCAGGACGCATCCGACCACCGCGATCCCCACGGCCGCCACGAGCAGGTCCGGGGACGGGACCTCCAGCAGGTGGTACCAGCGGGACCCCGGCACGGCCAGCACGAGCGCCAGCAGGGCGTACATGGACAGGACCAGGACGGCGGTGCGCTTCGTGAACGGGCGCGTCATCACCGTCAGCACCCACAGGCCCATCAGCGTCAGGGTCACCATGGCGGCCGCCTGCTGCTGGGGCTCGGCCACGGGGCCTGCGGCGAACCCGCGCACATAGGCGCCCAGGGCCACCATGCCCAGCAGGATCACCGTGCCCGAGGGGACGGCGAACAGCAGGGCCCGGCGCAGGAAGCCCGGCACGTAGCGCCGGGGATTGGACAGCAGCGCCAGGAAGAACGTCGGCAGGCCGATCATGAGGAAGTCCACGGTGGAGGCCTGGCGCGGCAGCAGCGGGAACTGCCAGAACAGCATGGAGAACACCACGCCGAACAGGGCGGCGTACGTGGTCTTCGTCAGATAGATGTGGGCCAGCCGCTCCATGTTCGCGATGACCTGGCGGCCCTCCTTCAGCACGGAGGGCAGCCGCGCGAACTTCCCGTCCAGCAGCACCAGACGGGACACGGCCTTCGTGGCCGGGGCGGCGTTGCCCATCGCGATGCCCAGGTCCGCGGACTTCAGCGCGAGGGCGTCGTTGACGCCGTCCCCGGTCATCGCCACCACATGTCCGCGGGACTGCAGGGCCTTCACCATGGCCTGCTTCTGCTCCGGCCCCACCCGGCCGAACACCTCGTGTGCGTCCATGATGTCCGCCAGCTCGCCCGGCTCCTCCGGCAGCTCCCGAGCGTCCACCGCGTGGCCGGTCAGCTCCATCCCCACCTCGCGGGCCACGGCGGCCACGGTGCGCGGATTGTCCCCAGAGATCACCCTGATCTGCACGCCCTGCTCTCGGAAGTAGCCCAGGGTCTCGGCGGCGTCCGACCGGACGTCCTCGGCGAAGGTCAGCACCGCCACGGGCCGCATCCCGGGCCGCAGCCGGTCCCCCGGGCCAGGGGGTGGTCCGTGCGGGCACAGCAGGATCGTGCGCAGCCCGGCGTCCGCCAGCTCCGCACAACCGGGGCGGAGAGCTGGTCGGCCGCCCGGACCCCGACGGCCTCCACGTCGATCAGCGCTCCG
>NZ_JBNFOB010000115.1:0-7191 GCF_057364565.1 Micrococcus sp. LASM2_SD2
CCGCCGGCGCCCGGCGGGGAGCCGCAGCCCGAGGTGATCGAGCAGCGCGGCCGCTACGCGGACGAGCTGGCGGTCGGCCAGGTGTACCTGCACCGGCCGGGGCGCACGCTCACGGAGGCGGACAACGTCCTGTTCACCACGCTGACCATGAACCCGCAGGCGCTGCACCTGGACCATGCGTTCGCGCAGGCGCAGCCGTTCGGCCGGCCGCTGATGAACTCGATGCTGACGCTGTCCACGCTGATCGGCCTGTCCGTGGGCCAGACGACGCAGGGCACCCTGGTGGCCCAGCTGGGGTTGGGGGAGATCTCCTTCCCGCACCCGGTGTTCCACGGGGACACGCTCTACGCCCGGTCCACGGTGACCGCGATCCGGGAGTCCTCCTCCCGTCCCGGCCAGCGGATCGTGACCTTCGACCTGGAGGGAACGAACCAGGAGGGCAAGGTCGTGGCCAGGGCCCAGCGCACCTGCCTGATGTGGACCGAGCAGGCGCACCGCGCCGCGAAGTCCGAGGACTGAACGCCGTGGGGACGCCGCCCGGGGATCGGGCGGCGTCCCTGCCGCGCCAGGCGAACCAGACCGCGAAGGATCCTGACCGCGAAGGAGCAGACTCCCATGACCGAGACCGCAGCGAAGGCCTGCCCCCTGGGGCCGGCCGTCATGTTCACCCCGGCGGACCGCCCCGAGCGGTACGCCAAGGCCCTGGACCGTGCGGACGCCGTGATCCTGGACCTCGAGGACGCCGTCACCGCCGCGGACCGGCCGGCCGCCCGTGAGGCCGTGGCGGCCGCGTGGGCCGAGCGCGAGTCCCGCGGGATCGACGCGGCCCGCGTGGTGGTCCGTGTGAACCCGGCGGACGCCGAGGACCATGCCGCGGACCTGGCCATGCTGCAGGAGACCGGCTGGCGCACCCTCATGCTCGCCAAGGCCGAGTCCGCCGCCCAGGTGGACGGCCTGGTGGCGGCGCTGGGGGAGGACACCCGCGTGGTGGCGCTCTGCGAGACCGCCAAGGGCGTGCTCGCCGCCGCGGAGCTGGCCGCGCACCCGCACGTGACCGCCCTGATGTGGGGTGCCGAGGACCTCGTCGCCTCCATGGGCGGCACCTCCTCCCGCACGGCGGACGGGGCGTACCGCGCCACCGTGGCCCACGCACGCTCCACTGTGCTGCTGGCCGCCGCCGCACACGGGGCCGCGGCCTGGGACGCCGTGTACCTGGACCTCAAGGACCCGGAGGGCCTGGCCGCCGAGGTGGAGGACGCCGTGGCCCTCGGCTGTCGCGCCACCGTCTGCCTGCACCCGAACCAGGTGGCGGTGGTCCGTGAGGGGTACCGCCCCACGGACGAGCAGGTCGCCCGGGCCGAGGCGATCCTCTCCGAGGCGCAGCACCACCCGGGTGCCTTCGCGTTCGAGGGCGGGATGGTGGACGAGGTCGTCCTCGCCCAGGCGCGCATCACCCTCTCGCGCCGCTGACCCGAGCCCGACCGCGGGCCGCCCGACAGTGCCGGGCGGCCCGCCGTCGTCGTGCGTGCGGGCCGCGGGGCGGTGCTCGAGGCGACCGCCAGGCCTGCCCGGCCGACTGTGGGACGCGTCACAGAAGCGTCACATCTCCGTGGCGCCTTGACCGGCGGGCGACATGGATCCAGCATGGGGCGTGATCCGCATCACATGATGCGGACACTCGCACATCCCCATGAGGAGGACGTCCATGTCCGCACCCGACACGATGGGGCCGGCCCCCACGCCGGCCCAGTTCCGTGCCGCACAGACCTCCGAGGAGTTCGGCGACCTGCGGCGCACGCACCGCAGCTTCGTCTGGCCTATGACCGTGGCCTTTCTGGTCTGGTACATCCTCTTCGTGGTCCTCGGCGCCTTCTTCCACGACGTCATGTCCATCCGCCTGATGGGCAACATCAACCTGGGACTCGTTCTCGGACTGCTCCAGTTCGTCACCACGTTCGCCATCACCGCGGCCTACGTGCAGTTCGCCAACAAGAAGCTGGACCCGCGCGCCACCGCGCTGCGCGAGCGGCTCGAGGCCGAGGCCGGCCACGGCCGCCACGGTGAGGAGGAGATCCGATGAGCACCGCCCTGCCCCTGCTCGCCGGCGCCACCGTCGGCACCCCGTGGGTGAACATGCTGATCTTCGGCATCTTCGTCGCCGCCACCATGGTGATCGTCCTGCGGGCGTCCAAGAACACCGCCACCGCCGCGGACTACTACGCTGGCGGCCGTGCCTTCACCGGCACCCAGAACGGCACCGCGATCGCCGGCGACTACCTGTCCGCCGCGTCCTTCCTGGGCATCGTGGGTGCCATCGCCCTCTACGGCTACGACGGATTCCTCTACTCGATCGGCTTCCTCGTCGCCTGGCTGGTCGCCCTGCTGCTGGTGGCCGAGCCGCTGCGCAACACCGGCAAGTTCACGATGGCCGACGTGCTGTCCTTCCGCCTGCGCCAGCGCCCCGTGCGCATCGCAGCGTCCCTGAACACCCTGGCCGTCTGCCTGTTCTACCTGCTGGCCCAGATGGCCGGCGCGGGCGCGCTGGTCTCCCTGCTGCTCGGCATCGACTCGAAGCTCGGCCAGTCGCTCGTGATCGTGATCGTGGGCGCCATCATGATCCTCTACGTGCTGGTCGGCGGCATGAAGGGCACCACCTGGGTGCAGATCATCAAGGCGATCCTGCTGGTCACCTCCGTGATCATCATGACCGTGTGGGTGATGGTCATGTTCGGCTTCAACCTCTCCGCCCTGCTGGGCGGCGCCGTGGAGGCCCACGGCGGCAACGAGGCCATCCTCGACCCGGGCCTGCAGTACGGCGCGTCCACCATGTCCCAGCTGGACTTCGTCTCCCTGGGCCTGGCCCTGGTGCTCGGCACCGCCGGCCTGCCGCACGTGCTGATGCGCTTCTACACGGTCCCCACCGCCAAGGAGGCCCGCAAGTCCGTGGTGTGGGCGATCGTCCTGATCGGCCTGTTCTACCTGTGCACCCTGGTGCTCGGCTACGGCGCGGCCGCCATGATCGGTCCGGAGCGGATCCAGGAGGCACCGGGCGGCCAGAACTCCGCGGCGCCGCTGCTGGCGTTCGAGCTCGGCGGCTCGCTGCTGCTGGGCATCGTCTCGGCCGTGGCCTTCGCGACCATCCTCGCGGTGGTCGCCGGCCTGACCATCACCGCCGCGGCCTCCTTCGCGCATGACATCTACTCCTCGGTCCTGGCCAAGGAGAAGGTGTCCCCGGAGAAGGAGGTGAAGGTTGCCCGCCGCACCGTGCTGGTGATCGGCGTCCTGGCGATCCTCGGCGGCATCGGCGCCCAGGGCCAGAACGTCGCGTTCCTGGTGGCGCTCGCGTTCGCGGTGGCAGCCTCGGCGAACCTGCCGACCATCGTGTACTCCCTGTTCTGGAAGGGGTTCACCACCCGTGGCGCCCTGTGGTCCATGTACGGCGGCCTGGTCACCGCCCTGGTGCTGATCGCCCTGTCCCCGGTGATGTCCGGCGCGGAGACCTCGATGATCCCGACCGCGGACTTCGCGATCTTCCCGCTGAAGAACCCGGGCATCGTCTCCATCCCGCTGGCGTTCTTCCTCGGCTGGCTCGGCTCCGTCACGGAGAAGCGCCTCGAGGACCCGGACAAGCAGGCCGAGATGGAGGTGCGCTCGCTCACCGGCGTCGGCGCCGAGAAGGCGGTCGACCACTGATCGGCTGAGCAGGGCCCACGCCCGTCACGACCCGCGGGGTCGGACCGTCACGGTCCGGCCCGCGGGCGTATCCGGGAAGCTCTCGGCGACGTCACGGGATGCTCCCGGAGCCGTCCCGGGACCCTGTCCGGGGCGGTCCGTAGGATGGCGGGGTGAGCAACGCCGACCTCTCCGCCCCCGCCCCGTCCGCCGCGCCCGTCCCCTCCGGCGACGACGGCCCGCCCCCGCCGCCTGCCGCCCGCCCTGGGTGCGTGGACCGGTGGAAGAATGGGGGCATGAACGATGCGCAGATCGCCGCCGTCCACACGCCCGCCCCGATCGCCGAGATCGCCGCCCGCGCGGGGATCGACGAGGACCTGCTCATCCCGTACGGCCGCCATATGGCGAAGGTGGACGTCCACGCGATCGACGCGCCGCGCCAGGGGCGCGTGGTCCTGGTGACCGGCATCAGCCCCACCCCCGCCGGCGAGGGCAAGACCACCGTGACCGTGGGTCTGGTGGACGGCCTGAACCTGGTGGCGCAGGAGGAGGACTCCCCGGCGTCGATCGCCGGGCGCACCGCCATGGCCGCGCTGCGCGAGCCCTCCCTGGGCCCGGTGTTCGGCATCAAGGGCGGCGCCACCGGCGGCGGCTACTCCCAGGTGGTCCCCATGGAGGCCGTCAACCTGCACTTCACCGGCGACTTCCACGCGCTCACCAGCGCCCACAACCTGCTCTGCGCGCTCGTGGACAACCACATCCAACAGGGCAACGAGCTGGGCATCGACCCGCGCACCACCACCCTCAAGCGCGCCCTGGACATGAACGACCGCACCCTCCGGGACGTGGTCACCGGCCTCGGCGGCCGCACCCAGGGCGTGCCCCGCGAGGGCGGCTTCGAGATCACCGTGGCCACCGAGACCATGGCCGTCTTCTGCCTGGCCCGGGACCTGATGGACCTCAAGGAGCGGCTGGGGAACATCACCGTGGGCTCCACGTACTCCGGTGAGCCGGTGACCGCCTCCCAGATCGGCCCGCACGGCGCCCAGGGCGCCATGGCGGTGCTGCTCAGGGACGCGATCGCCCCGAACCTCGTGCAGACCCTCGGCGGCACGCCGGTGCTCGTCCACGGCGGCCCGTTCGCGAACATCGCCCACGGCGCGAACTCCGTGATCGCCACCCGCACCGCCCAGCGCCTGGCGGACGTGGTGGTCACGGAGGCCGGCTTCGGCGCGGACCTCGGCGGCCAGAAGTTCATGGACATCACCTCCGTGGCCGGAGGGTTCCCGCCGGCCGCCGTGGTTGTGATCGCCACCGTCCGCGCCCTGAAGCTGCAGTCCGGCATGGCGCTGGCTGACGTGAAGGCCGGCGTGGCGAAGGTCGCCGAGCGCGACGGCCGGGACGAGCAGGAGGTCCAGGACGCCCACCTGGCCGCCCTGCGCACCGGCGTGGACAACCTGGCCCGCCACGTGGAGAACATGCAGGCCTACGGAGCCCCCGTGGTGGTGGCCGTGAACCGCTTCGCCGAAGACACGGACGCCGAGCTCGCCTGGCTCGAGCAGTGGTGCCGCGAGCAGGACCTCGCCTGCGCCGTGGCGGACGTGTGGGGCTCCGGCGGCGAGGGCGCCCGTGAGCTCGCCCGCTCCGTGGCCCGCGCCCTGCCGGCCCCCGGCGACGACGCCCCGGTGCTCACCGGACTGTGGACCGAGGGCATGACCGTCCAGGAGCGCATCCAGGCCGTGGTGCAGAAGACCTACCGCGGAGCGAAGGCGTCGTTCACCGCGGCCGCGAAGCGCCAGCTCGCCGAGATCTCCCGCCGCGGGCTGGACCACCTGCCGGTCTGCATGGCCAAGACCCAGTACTCGTTCTCGGACGACCCCACCGCGCTGAACGCCCCGGAGGGCTTCACCATCACCGTCCGCGAGGTGACGGCCAAGACGGGGGCGGGGTTCGTCGTCGCCCTCACCGGTGCCGTGATGACCATGCCGGGTCTGCCGAAGTCCCCGGCCGCAGACCGCATGGACGTGGACGATGCGGGGAACATCACGGGACTGTTCTGAGCGGACTCCCAGGAACGCGCTGAACCGCGGATCGCGGCGGGTCAGACCCCTTCCACCGCGTGCCCGCCGCGCGGCGAGACCTATTCGCAACCTGAGCGGCTGTGTCGCAGGTGGCGAAACCTGGGAGGAAGGTTCAGGCTAGAGGACTGTGTCGAGTCCTCATACCGCTTCCCCAGCGAGGACGCACGGCGCCCCGGCCACCCCTGCCAGCGGGAAGGGCACCCCTGCCCCCCGCCCAGGCACCCGTGTGAGCAAGGGCCCCGGTCGCGTCCCGGCCCTGGACGGCCTGCGCGGCATCGCCGTGCTCTCCGTCCTGGCCTTCCATGCCTGGCCTGCCCTGTTCCCGGGCGGGTTCGTGGGCGTGGACATGTTCTTCGTGCTGTCCGGATTCCTGATCACCGTCGGCCTGGTCCGGCAGATCGACTCCGGCCACGGTGTGAACCTCGGCTCGTTCTGGATGCGCCGCATCCGCCGCCTGGTCCCCGCGCTCATCCTCGCCCTCGTGGGCTCGACCGCCCTGGCCTGGCTCGCCGTCTCCGAGTTCCCCGCCGGACTGCGGCGCGAATGGCTCGGCGCGCTCACGTACACCAGCAACTGGCTGATGATCGTGGACGGAAACGACTACTTCAACGCCGCCACCCCGCCCCTGTTCGAGCACCTCTGGTCCCTGGCCATCGAGGAGCAGTTCTACGTGGTGTGGCCCCTGCTGATCCTCGGCATCCTGCTGGTCTGCTGGCCCAGGAGGGGCACCGCCCGGTCGGCACGCGGTGCCGACGCCGCGCGCATGGCGATCGTGCTGGCCCTGGCGATCGCCTCCGCCGTGGGCATGGCCGTCGGCCAGCTCTCCGGGGCTCCGCAGACACGCATGTACTTCGGCACGGACACGCACGCCTTCGGCCTGCTGTTCGGTGCCACCGTGGCGCTGGCGCTGACCCATGTGGCCCGCCCGGAGCAGGGCGGCCGCGAGCCGTCCACCGGCGCGTTCCGCACCGTCCTCGCGTGGGCCGGCCTGGCCGTGCTGACCGTGGCCTTCTTCGTGGTGGACGGCACCGCCGCCTACACCTACCTGGGCGTGCTGGCGGCACTGTCCGCCCTCGTGGCCCTGCTGGTCCTGCACGTGGTCCAGGGCCATCGCCGCGACTCGTTCTCCCGCGCCCTGTCCGGGGACTTCCTCGGCTGGTGGGGCCGCCGCTCCTACGGCGCCTACCTGTGGCACTGGCCGCTGCTGGTGATCATGCGGATCCTCGTCCCGGTGGACGCCCCCGAGTGGATCGAGCCCCTGGCCGCCGGCCTGGTCATCATCCTCACCGCGCTGATCGCCGAGGCCTCCGCCCGGATCGTGGAGGAGCCGATCCTCCATCACGGCTTCCGCGCCACCTTCCGCTCCTGGGGCGAGGGCATCAAGGCCGCGTGGACCGGCTCCGGCGTGCGCGCCCGGGGGGCCGCGGCCGAGCGGGCC
>NZ_JBNFOB010000116.1:0-7165 GCF_057364565.1 Micrococcus sp. LASM2_SD2
GACGCCGACGCCGTCCCGGACCGGTGTGCCCGCCACGGCAGGACGCGGCGACTCCCTCGTCGTGGGCGCGCCCGGGCGGCCCAGCGGCCCGTGACCCGCACCTGCAGTGGGACTCGGAGACCTTCCGTCTCTCCCGCCAGGTGTTCGAGACGCTCCTGGGCGTGGACCCGGAGACCGGTGCAGCGGTACCGGCCCTCGCCGAGCATCACGAGGTCACGCTCGACGGCCGGATCCACCGCTTCCGGCTGCGTGAGGACGTGGTGTTCTCCGACGGCGCCCCGTGCGACGCGGACGCCGTGGTCGCCAACGTCGAGCGCTGGGCGACGGCGGACGAGCGCGCCTCCGCGACGGCCTCGCCCTTCGTCTCCGTCTTCGGGGCCCACCTGGGCGAGGAGGGCTGCCGTCTGGACGCGGTGGAGGCCGAGGACGAGCGCACCGTCCGGATCACCCTCTCCGCCCCGCTGCACCACCTGGCCATGGCGCTCACCGCACCGCACTTCGCGGTGTCCTCGCCGGCGTCCTGGGAGCGCACCGTCCGGACTCCGCAGGGGGAGGTCCGCTCCCCCGCGGGCACCGGCCCCTACCGGTGGGCGTCCGCACGGGAGGCCGAGCGACTCCTCTCCTCGGCACCCTCGGTGACGTACGGCAGCGTGCTGCTCCCGAACACCCTGTACCGCGGTGAGGGCCCCTCCGCCTCGCCGGCGGTGGTGGCCGCGTGGGGCCGGGTGGACACGCGGCTGAGGGAGTTCCGGCGCGGCCAGGCCGACGTGATCGACGTGGTCTCCCCGCCCCAGCTGCGCCCGCTGGTGGAGTCCGGTGCCCAGGTGCTGCAGCGCGACCCGCTGTCCGTCCTCTACCTGGGGATGAACACCGCCCACCCGATCATGGGATCGCTCTACATCCGCCAGGCGGTGGCGAAGGGCGTGGACCGCCCGGCCCTGGCGCGGTCCAGGCTGTTCCTGGACGGCACCTCCATGGCGCACGACGTGGTGCCCCCCACGCTGGGTGTCGGCAACGAGGACGCCGAGCGGTACGACATCAACCCGCGTGAGGCCCGGAGCCTGCTGGACCTGGCCGGGTACGACGGCGAGCCCCTGGAGTTCCTGTACCCGACCGGCACCGCGCGGCCCTCGATGCCCACCCCCGAGCTGGTCTACGCCATGATCGCCGAGGACCTGGGGAAGATCGGACTGCACATCGTCCCCGTCCCGGTCCCGGCGGACCAGGACTACCTGCGCACCGTGCGCGAGCGCGGCGACCGCGCCCTGCACCTGATGAGCCGGGACGGGCTCTACCGCGACCCCCACGCGTTCATCGAGCCGCTGTGCCGTTCGGACGCCGCGGAGACGAACTACAACAACCCCCTGGTCCGTGAGCTGCTCGAGCGCGCCGCGATCGCGAAGGACGAGGAACGCCGTCGCGAGGTGTTCGGGCAGATCCTCGCCTCCCTGGCGCTGGACCTGCCGGTGCTCCCGCTCGTCTACCCGATCTCGGCGACCGCAATCGGTGCGCGGGTGCGGTCCTACCCCACCTCGCCGCAGCTCGACGAGCACTTCGCCGACGTACACCTCTCCGAGTCCTGAGCACCGTCCGGCACCGCGTCCGGAGGCGGCCTCCGTGTGACCCGTCACGCCCGTGACGGAGACCGGGGGCCGAGGCCTGCGGTAGTAGACTCGACGCCGAGCGGACGGTCGGAGCAGACCTTTTTCCTCAGGGCCCGCCGGGGCCGCCCGCACCCGCATCCGCGTCCTTGACCTCGGAGAGTTGTTGATCGTGACCACGCAGACCACCACCACCCACGACGTCGTCCTGATCGGCGGCGGCATCATGTCCGCCACGCTCGGCACCCTGCTGCAGAGGCTGGAGCCGACCTGGTCGATCGCCCTCTACGAGAACCTGGACCAGGCCGGCCTCGAGTCCTCGGACCCGTGGAACAACGCGGGCACCGGCCACGCCGCCCTGTGCGAGCTGAACTACGCCCCCCGTCAGGCGGACGGCACCGTGGACCCGACCAAGGCGCTGGGCATCAACGAGCAGTTCTGGGTGTCCCGTCAGCTCTGGTCCTCCCTCGTGCAGGACGGCACCCTGAAGGACCCGAAGTCCTTCATCAACCCGCTGCCGCACATGTCCTTCGTGTGGGGCGACGACCACGCCGAGTACCTGCAGGCCCGGTATGAGGCGCTGTCCCCGCAGCCGCTGTTCGAGACCATGGAGCACACCGAGGATCCGGAGAGGATCCGCGAGTGGGCCCCGCTGCTGATCAACGGCCGCCACGACGGCAAGCGCCTGGCCGCCTCCCGCGTGGCCGGCGGCACCGACGTGGACTTCGGCTCCCTGACCCGCCAGCTCGTGACCCACATGGCCGACTCGGGCGCGGACGTGCGCTTCGGCCACAAGGTGACCGGCCTGAAGCGCGGCACCGACGGCCGCTGGGAGGTCGGCGTGAAGAACCGCGCCGCCGGCGAGTCCTTCACGGACCGCGCCCGCTTCGTCTTCATCGGCGCCGGCGGCGGCGCCCTGCACCTGCTGCAGGACTCGGGCGTCCCGGAGGCCAAGGGCTTCGGCGGCTTCCCGGTGTCCGGCCAGTTCCTGCGCTGCACGGACGAGTCGATCGTGTCCCAGCACATGGCCAAGGTGTACGGCCAGGCCCAGGTCGGCGCCCCGCCGATGTCCGTGCCGCACCTGGACACCCGCTTCGTCAACGGCAAGCGCTCCCTGCTGTTCGGCCCCTACGCCGGCTTCTCCACGAACTTCCTGAAGTCCGGCTCCTACCTGGACCTGCCGCTGTCCATCCGCCCCCACAACATCGTGCCGATGCTCGCGGTGGCGAAGGACAACATGGACCTGACCAAGTACCTGGTCACCGAGGTCCTCAAGTCCCAGGACAAGAAGGTCGCCGCCCTGAAGGACTTCTTCCCGGAGGCGGAGGGCTCGGCATGGGAGCTGATCACCGCGGGCCAGCGCGTCCAGGTGATGAAGAAGGACAAGAAGAAGGGCGGCGTGCTGCAGTTCGGCACGGAGGTCGTCACCCACGGCGACGGCTCCCTGGGTGCCCTGCTGGGGGCCTCCCCGGGCGCCTCCACCGCCGCCCCGATCATGCTCACCCTGCTGGAGCGCTGCTTCCCAGCCAAGATGGACGCCTGGAAGCCGACCATCGACGCGCTGGTGCCGTCCTACGGCCGCAAGCTGAACGAGGACCGCGCCCTGCTGGACGAGGTCCGTTCGTCCACCGACGCCGCCCTGCGGCTGAACTGACCCCGTGAGGGCTCTCGCGCGGTTCTCCCTCGCCCACCGCGCGCTGATCGCGCTGATCACGGTGTTCTGCACCGTGTTCGGCGTGATCGCGGCGGGCCAGCTCAAGCAGGAGCTGATCCCGTCGCTGGAGCTGCCGGTGATCTCGGTCACCACCGTGTATCCGGGTGCCGGACCCGAGGTGGTCGACGACGCCGTCGGAGAGCCCCTCGAACGTGCCCTGCAGGCCGTCGAGGGGCTCGAGTCCACCCGCTCGACCTCGTCCAACGGGTTCAACGCCGTCCTCCTACAGTTCGAGTACGGCACGGATCTGAACCGGGCCCGCGGACAGGTGGACCGTGCCGTCTCCAACCTCGCACCTCGCCTGCCGGACGAGGCCGAGACGACCTCCTTCGCCGGATCGGTCTCCGATTTCCCGGTCATGTTCCTGGCCGTGTCCTCCGACGCTGACCTGAACGCCACCCGCCGGCGGGTCGAGGACGTCGCCGTCCCCCGCCTGCAGCGGCTCGAGGGCGTGCGCGGCGCGGAGGTCACCGGCGGCACCGAGGAGTATGTGTCGATCGTCCCGGACGAGGCGGAGCTCGCCGCGGCGGGCCTGTCCACCCAGGACATCGTGACCGCCCTGGAGGAGAACGCGGGGCTCTTCCCTATCGGCCAGGTGACCGAGGATCGGCTCACGCTGCCGGTGCAGGCCGGCTCCCCGGTGGAGGACGTGGAGGACCTGGAGGACCTCGTGGTCGTCTCCTCCGACGCGGACGCCTCGTCACCGGACCGCGCGCCGCCGGCGCTGAAGGACGTCGCAGAGGTCTCCCTCGCCGAAGCCGAGCCGACGTCCGTGTCCCGCACCAACGGCGTGGACACCCTGTCCCTGAGCATCACCGCCACCCCGGACGCTGACCTGGTCCGGGTCTCCGAGGCGGTCCAGGAGATCCTCCCGGAGCTGGAGGGCGTCGTGGGCGAGGGCGCCCGCTTCACCGTGGTCTTCGACCAGGCGCCGTTCATCCAGCAGTCGATCGACACGCTCTTCCTGGAGGGTGTGCTGGGCCTGGGCTTCGCGGTGCTGGTGATCGCGGTCTTCCTGCTCTCCCTGCGCTCCACGCTCGTCACGGCCGTCTCGATCCCCCTGTCCCTGCTGGCCACGCTGATCGGGGTGTGGCTCTCCGGCTATTCCCTGAACATGTTGACCCTGGGCGCGCTGACCATCGCGATCGGCCGCGTGGTGGACGACTCGATCGTGGTGGTGGAGAACATCCGCCGGCACCTCGGGCTGGGCGAGGACCGTCGCACGGCGATCGTGCGGGGCACCGGCGAGGTCGGCGTGGCGATCACCGCGTCCACGCTCACCTCGGTGGCGGTCTTCCTGCCGGTGGCGTTCGTCTCCGGGCTGGCCGGCGAGCTGTTCCGACCGTTCGCCGTGACCATGTCCCTGGCGCTGCTGGTCTCCCTGCTCGTGGCGCTGACGATCGTGCCGGTGCTCTCCTACTGGTTCCTCGGCCGGAGGGCCTCCCGCACCGTCACCGCGGAGGGATCCGTGGAGGCCGCCTCCCGCACGGACGGGACCTCGTCCGCCGCACCGGACCCCGACGACGGCCGCTCGCCCCGGGCGCGTCCGGCTGCCCATGACTCGTGGCTGTCCCGGGCGTACCGCCCGGTCCTGCGGGCCACCCAGGCGCATCCGTGGAGCACCGTGGCAGCCGCGCTGGCGGTGCTGGTCGGCACCGGTGCGCTCGTCCCGCTGCTGCCGACCAACCTGCTCGGGGACACGGGCCAGAACTCCTTCACCGTGACCGCCCGCCAGGCCCCCGGGTCCTCGCTCGAGGTCACCACGGCGGCGGCGGAGAAGGTGGACGCGGCGCTGCGGGGCACCGAGGGTGTGCAGGACGTGCAGTTCACGGTCGGTGCCGCCGGCATGGCGGCCATGTTCGGCGGCGGCGGGGCCACGGACGAGGCCGACTTCACCGTGGTCACCGATCCGGAGGCGGACCAGCCCGCGCTGCAGGACGAGGTCCGTGAGCGGCTCGCCCGGCTGGACGGCGTGGGCGAGGTCGAGGTGTCCGCGGCGGAGGGCTTCGGCGGCTCGGACATCGACGTGACGGTCACCGCCCCGACGCCGGAGCAGCTCTCCACGGCCGCCGAGCAGGTGGCCGAGCGGATGCGGGGTCTTCAGGGCGTGCGTGAGGTGACGACACCGGCGACCGACACCCGGCCGACCTTCCAGGTGGAGGTGGACTCGCAGGCGGCGGCGCGTGCCGGACTGACCGAGGAGGCCGTCTCCGGGCAGGTCGCGGCGGCACTGGGCGCGGTCCCCTCCGGTCAGGTGCGCTTCGGGTTCACGGACTACACCGTGCGCCTGGGCGACCCGGAGCCGGTCACGTCTCTGGAGGAGCTCCGGGACGTGGAGCTCATGACCCCCGCGGGTCCGGTGGCCCTGGCCGAGCTGGCGGAGGTCCGGCAGGAGGAGGTCCCGGCACGTGTGACCTCGTCGAACGGCGAGCGCACGGCGGTGGTCTCCGTGACTCCGGGCGCCGACGACCTGGGCACGGCCGCGGCGGCGGTCCGCGACGCCCTGGCCGGCCTGGAGCTGGAGGAGGGCGTCGCGGCGGAGATCGGCGGCGCGGCCTCCCAGCAGGAGCAGACGTTCCGTGACCTGGGGCTGGCGCTGCTGGCCGCGGTGGCGGCGGTGTACGTGGTCATGGTGGCGACGTTCCGCTCGCTGCTGCAGCCCTTCGTGCTGCTGGTCTCGATCCCGTTCGCGGCCACCGGCGCGTTCGTCGCGCTGCTGGTGACGGGCACGTCCCTGGGCCTGCCGAGCCTGATCGGCATGCTGATGCTCGTGGGCGTGGTGGTGACGAACGCGATCGTGCTGATCGACCTGATCAACCAGTACCGCAGGGACGTGGGGCTCGGCCTGGATGAGGCCATCGAGCTGGGCGCGCTGAACCGTGTGCGGCCGGTCGTGATGACGGCCCTGGCGACCATCCTCGCCCTGATGCCGATGGCCCTGGGCGTCACCGGTCACGGCGGCTTCATCTCCCAGCCGCTGGCGGTCGCGGTGGTCGGGGGCCTGCTGTCCTCCACGGTGCTGACGCTGGTCGTGCTGCCGGTGCTGTACCGGTTCGCCGAGGGCCGTGGTGAGCGCAGACGGCTGGCCGAGGAGGCCGAACGCGAGCGTGCCCGTGCCGAGCGGCTGCGTCGTGAGGGCGAGGCCGAGCGGGGCGCGCGCATCGGCCGCGGCGGGACGCGGCCCGGGCGGCCCGTGGACGTGGCTCAGTCGCCGTCGTGCACGGCGAGCGAGGAGCCGCGGCGGTCCTTGGTGACGGCCAGGCGAGTGGGGATGTCGTTCTTCATGCGCTCGACGTGGCTGACGAGGCCGACGGTGCGGCCGCCGGTGCGCAGGGAGTCCACGACGCCCATCACCTCGTCCAGCGTCTGGGAGTCCAGGGAGCCGAAGCCCTCGTCCACGAAGAGGGTGTCCAGCTCGATGCCGCCGGAGGCCGCCTGCACGGTGTCGGCGAGGCCGAGGGCGAGGGCGAGCGACGCCATGAAGGTCTCGCCGCCGGACAGGCTCGAGGGGTGGCGCACCTCGTCCACGTAGTGGTCGCGGACGACGATCTCCAGTCCCTTGTTGCCGCGGCCGCCGACCTCGTCGGAGTACTCGAGGGAGTAGCGGTCGTCGGTCATCTTCAGCAGCCGCTCGGTGGCCGCGGCGGCGACCTCCTCGAGGCGTCCGGCCAGCACGTAGCTGGTCAGCGGCATCTTCAGCCGGTTCTCGCCGGCGCCGCGGACGAGGGCCAGCAGCCCGGCCACGCGGTCGTGCTCGGCGATCAGGTCCGTGGCCCGGCCCAGGACCTCGGACAGGGCGGCGGACTGCCTGCGTACGGAGGCCACGAGGGCGGCCCGGGAGCCGACGACC